>SLPR01000319.1 GCA_007131895.1 Bacteroidales bacterium
AATTATTGCATTTACGATTATTGCCATTTCCATTTAGTGTTGTGACCAGTTTATATTAATGATTGACAATGAAGTGTTTATTTGTTTAATCATTGAATTCAACCGGCAGAAGTGTGATTTATGTAACTAATCTGAAAATATTTGTAACTTTTCGAATCTTTTCCTTCTTAATTTTGACAATCTTTCTTATTTTTGAAAATCAAAGTGTTTTACAATGAATCCGACCATAAGAAGGTATTAATCTATTGAAAAATAATAAATTACTTAAATTCGCTCACAATGAAAATTCAACCTGTTCTACCGTATTTTTATTTTTCCCTTATACTTTCTATCTTAACCCTGACCTTTAGCAGTTGCGAAGATGACGATTCTGACCCTAACCACCATTCTGGCCCCTTAAGTGACATTGATGGAAATGTTTATACCACAGTTGTAATTGGTGACCAGTTATGGATGGCAGAAAATTTAAGAACCACCCGTTACAAAGATGGAAGTGATATTGATTATTATGGTACTGATACCCTTATGTGGCAAAACAATACAACCGGCGCATATGCCTGGCAAAGAAACGATGAAATGTTTAAGGATCTGTATGGGGGACTGTATAATTGGCATGCCGTTAACAATTCCCTTGGTCTTTGCCCTGAAGGCTGGCGCGTATCCACACCTGATGACTGGAGAATTCTGCTGAGATACCTGCTGGACGAGCACGGTATTAGCAATGATAGCTCCGGGGACAAACGCGCTGGAAACGTATTAAAATCATGCCGACAAGTTGATTCGCCAATGGGTGGGGATTGCGACACCTCTGTTCATCCACGGTGGAATTTTCATGATACGCAATACGGAACCGATGATTTTGGGTTTGCTGCTTTACCAGGCGGAATACGCACTGCGAGTGGCGTTTCCCGATGGATAGGGCTCTATGGTTACTGGTGGATGCATGATCCAATAAACGATACAGGTTTTGATGCCCAATACAGATACATCAACTTCGACCAAAACAGGGTTTATGGCCACGGGAAGAATAATAAAAATATTGGATACAGTGTTCGTTGTGTGAAAAATTAGTATGCTCACACCGGCACTGGCCTTTGAGGTAGTTTTTGGCTGAGTGTGTAATACAGTCCCATTGCCACTTCCTTGCCCAAACATACTGTTTCTAAAGGTTTTTCCCTCTGAAGGCAGCCCAAAGTAAGCAACCCAAAACCTATTGCAGTCTTGCTACCTGCCCCACCCATTTTCTCCAAAAATCCCTTAAAAACCTAAAAGGTGCATTGGCATTCCATGGATATAGTTCTACCGGAAATACCCGCTGAGTTCTGAAAACCTTACTACTCATTATTTTTCAGCAAACGCAATTGTTCTTCTCCAACTTTTTAAGAATTTCTCTCCCGGGATTTTCACTAATCCAAACTTCTTTGTTTATCAATTCTTGCGGTATGGGTTTTAATTTCTCAATCTATCCTGCTGTTTTTACCTTAATAAGAATCCCAATTGTTCCTGTAATCTTTATATCTGCATATTTCGCGTGAAATCTACAAAGCTTTTTATTCTAAATAAAACAGAATCTGTTTTCATGCTAATCTCTTCAGGTGAATAAACCTGTGAGAAGGAACTGATTGCAGAAAAAAGTCCGATAGAGAGCAACGGAAATCTTCTCTTATATTTACTTGTTGTAATTAAAAAACATACCGTTGTTTTTATAAAATGCTTCCACCAATATTCACCATAACCAAATTGCAGAAACACTTTTTATTGTGTATTGTGGTAATGCATTTTTTTGTGTATAGTGCCAATTTCTATTATATATTCCATTCATAAGCTCTCAAAAGATTTCTTACCACTACGCCCCCATATATGCATATTGTATATAACTCTTTTATTAATTGCACGAAATATAGACATTTTTTTACATCGGCTTTAACAAAAGGTCTTTTACGGATTGTAGTTCAGACGGGCCAGTTTGTAATCTTTTGTAAATCCTTGTTTCTTCGTGATTAAAAAAAGGGAGGCCGCAAACAGGCCTCCCTTTTTTTTTTTACTGGAATTGATTATTCCAATTGCTTTTACTTCTGAGGAATAACTTCAATGATAACACAACGGTTATAAAAACGTTCTTCAGGATAATTGTTTTTGAAAGGCGACAAGTTGTCATTTTCACCTAACCCTTTGGATACAAAAGTAACATCTGTTCTTTTTGCTTTTACCAGGGCTTTTTCCAAAACGACTTTAACATCATTTGCCCTGGCCAGTCGAGGGAAAACGATTCATACGATCGCCAAGGATGTTAAGAACATTGCAGTAAACGTCCATTTCACCAGCCGAACGTCCTGAAGACTGTTCAGGTGCAAGTACCCCCTGCATAACCTTCTTTAACCTGTTCCTTAATAAGCAAAACGTAACGAGCGGGTATTTCATTGGAGTTTACATCAAAGAAATCATAGTTAAGAATGAGACTAATTTCACTTACCTTACGTTCCAGGGGAAGGTTGGCAGGTTTGTATTAGTTTTCATATCATATTTAGCATTAAGGGTCTAAGTATTTTTGAGAATAAGATGAAGAGAATCTCCCCTTAAAGGTACAAGGGGGATTCTCTTTATACAATTTAAGGTTTGGTTACAATGCTGGCGTCAAGGGAAACACCGGTTTGCGATAACAACCTGCCGGTAACAGTAGTACCATCGGTTATTGATATTAGCGTTTGGACCAGTATATTCCCACTGAAATTTACATTCGAACCAAGGAGAGCCTGGGTTGAGGTAATCCAGTATATATTACCTGCCTGCGCTCCACCTGTCAAAGTGATAATAGCGTCGTTCTGTATGGTGAAATCATCGGAAATATGGAAAACCCATGTATTGTTTGGTCCACTAGCAAGAGTAACACCCTCGTTGGTAATCAGCAGGCCTGTCCCCCATTTGTAAAGTACTGGTGATAAGGTCATTCCGCTAATGTCGCCGGCACCCAAATCGACAATCACGTCGGTTGTTAAGCCCAACTGTTCATAAAAGGTACGATCAGAAGCAAAGAAGCCAGTGTGACCAGCCATAATCTTTTTTTCGGATACATAAGTAGTTGTTTAATTAGTGCTTTGTGTGAGGAAAAAAAAATCGCCTGGAGAATATTGGGAAGTTTTCCGCTGATTAGCGGGAGAATGGTGGGTTTTGAAGATCCTGAATTGTGATCTTTTAAAAAACAACAATCTTATGCAAATGTTAAATTTCTCCAAATGTAAAACGTAACACTCCGGGAGGAATTTGTTACACAATTCACTTTTTTAATTCTAAAAAAGAGGCATTGAGATTTGCGCTCATTTGCTTCCGGCGTCCATCCCTTTCAGCTGCTATGCCGCAGCACTCCCCGATTTGTTACCGGGATTTGGCCAGGGCCGGCCAGGTTTCTTGAAATTTGTGTGGTGGGATACTAACGTAGTGTGCTTTTTCTTCTTAACCCTTTTCTGAATTCCAACGTGTCTGGGATAGCCAAAGTATTTAGTAATTGTTTATGTTCTATGTATTATTGACAAAATTAACTCCTTCGAATGACTAATTTTAATATGCATTCTGCCAAACTCAGGCCCCTGCTTCTCCCCCTTTCTGCAACCCACCTCTTATCCAAATTTTACACATAGTCCTCCCTTTAACCTACACCTAGTATAAATATTTTTCAATATAGTACACGGTTTTTATCCGATAAACCGGAAAGGGTTTCGATTGCTCATAAAAGGGCATGAAAACTGTCCAGGCAGGCATAGCTTCCTGGAAGGCAGCACAGAAGAGGGTTGAAAAGTCTCACCATGAACTCCGGCAGGGACGGTAAGTTTGGCAAGAGTGCCACAACCTGCTTTTATACCCTTTCAGTCATTGTACAGCGTAACAGTGAATTCTCCTTCCTCCAGGATATCAAATACATACCTGCATTGTTTCCTGCTGCTGCCAACCAATATGGTGTAACTGATTTCGCCCTGGAACGGAAGAAAATAGGAATATATCTTCACTTTTCGTCCTGCCTGGACCATTTGCCCTGAAGATGTTTCAATATGTAAATCCGATGGAACAAAATCTGCAAATGCACTTTGGATAGAGATGACAATTTCATTGCCACCTTCCCGTCTCTGTCTCTTTTTCTCAATCTTATGATTCATAATGCCCGTTGCAGCCACCACCCTGAAAGCCACATCCGGGTTTTCTGTTCCTGCATATTCCCCTTCTTTCCAATATCCCCGCAAGGTTTGTTTTTTCCCGCCTAAGGTGTATCTGAATCTTCCTTTGCCGTGTCTTAAGCCATTTTTCCAGTATCCCCGGTACCGGTCGCCGTTTGCATACACATAAGTTCCTCTTCCGTGGGGCAACCCTTCTCTGAAGATCCCCGTGTAGGTATCCTCACCGGTAGCTGTGCCACGGCCGTGGGCCAGTCCGTCCTTACAGTCGCCGGTATAAGTACCCGAAATGGGTTCAGGAAGCACTTTGCATAAAGGGGTTTGCGTATTTGCAATGGGTATCCAAAATAAGGAAAATACAAGAAAGAGTAGGTACTTCATGATACGTATGATTATAATGACATAGAAACAAGATAATAAGAGAGGGTAAAAATATGAAAAAAATGGTAATATTTCAACCTACAGCCTATTGTCCTACAGCCTATCTACCAATCATCCTGCAGCCTATCAAACTACAGTCATAATTATTGCACTTGAACACGATGCAAAACGCCGGAAACAACAAAGCAATTGAATGCATCCGTCACGGGGCCAGCGGTCCCGAATGTCGATACAAACACGCAGACGGCTGCTCTTGAACACGTTGCAAAACGCCGAAACCAACAAAGCAATTGAATGAATCCGTTACGGGGCCAGCGGTCCCGAATGTCGATAGAAACCGGCTAACAGCATTCCATAATAGCGCTGCGAAAGCATTCCCTGCTATGAGATTGTGATGTGACAGCGCAACTGCAATCAATCTGAAAATGCAGGAACACCCCCTTTTTCACTTGTTGCAAAAGCTACAGCATTGTCGATTGGCGGTATTCCAGGATGCATAGGAAGAAAAATCAAACGGGATATTTACCCGTTTCGCTTCCTTATTGGCTCCGAGCATTAACTTTTTTTTTACTTTTGGCGGGTAAATGCAACCCCAAAGGGAGAAAACAGCATATCAGCAGGGTCTGCACTACATAGCGCACAACATTAAAACATACCCAGGAAAACATGAGAAAATCACGCACCCTTTGCACCTTTCACAGACCCGGCTTTTTTGCATGGCTAATACTGCCGGTATTTGTAATTATCCTTTGCTGCCCCCTGGAGTCAAAAGGACAGCCTGAGTCTGTTAAAAGTCAAATCACAGAACAATCCGGCTCACGGTCAGAAACCATTTCGGCCTTTCGCAGGTTATTGCTTGACAAGTTCCTGGAAGAAGATTTCGAAATGGTGCGCAATGTAAAAAACTATCTACTGAATGAGCAGGAGGACGATGACTATGCTGTCTTTTATGTACCTGAGCTGTTTTTACTTCTTTTCTGGACACACGAGTACAACCTGTTGCTGGAAAAAGTCGCTGATGTGGATTACGTTTTTTTGAACCGATTTGCCCGAAAGATAAAACCTCCTTACGACTTGCTATACCTGAAGCTTACAGAACGTACCACAGCTGCTGCAGAAACCCTGGAAAATATCGTTGAAAATGACCCCGAACTGCAAACGGAAGAAAAAGAATTCCTGGTACTTTTGCTACGGTACCTTATCGCGGATGGAAATGAGGGCGAACACAGCAACCTGGATCAAACCCAAATCAATTCCCTGGCAGAAAACCACCTGGAAAAATACCCGGAAAGTGATCAGGAATATTTTATACGCCATTTTATCCGGTTACAATTTAAGCCTTCACCCTGGGGATTCGGGGTCGAATTCTTTTCCGGCTATGGCTTTTTCACCCAAACCCTTGATGCGCAATACAGCCACAATATCCCGGTGGGGGTAGCTTTTGACATTTACTACCACAATTTTGTTTTCCATTTGCGCAATTACATTGGCTTCAACAGGACGCGCGAAGATATCATATATCCTGATGCGGTTTGGCAACGCAAATCCCAGGTACGGGTATTTCTTCCGGAAATATCGGTAGGGTATGGCCTGAAGCTGAACAACCACCTGGCCATTACCCCGTTTGCAGGTTTTATGGCCACAGGCATTACAGCAACAGAAAAAGACATTGAGGATTTGCCGGCTTTAAGAGATGCAGGAATTGCTTTTGCACCGGGTATAAATACCGGCTTCAATTTTGACATATCCCTGGGGCAACCGGCTCAGGGTGTAAACATGTATGGCAACAGGACTCAAAACCAACTGGTTCTCAGGATCAGATACAACTGGTCGGCTCCGTTTTTACACAACTATCCGCATATCAATGGAAACGTTCATACAATAACCCTGGGAATTGCCAGCTCAGGAAGAAGAATTCTCAGGGACTTATAGATGCAGTGCGATATTACAGTTAGTGGTCGGACGAGCTGGAAGTCGTCTGACCACAGTGTCCCCGCTGAGCGGAATTTGTAACCGACCCCAGGGAGCCCCCGCTGAGCGGAATTTGTAATTCCGCTCCCGTAAACCATTGAATTTGCAATCATTTAACACCAAAAATCCTCAGAAACTTGCTGTCCAGGGATAAAAATTAAAAAACCGCTACTGTCAACCAACCCCAGGAGCTTTCAAAAATCTCCGTCTCCCTTTCGCTTCCTGTTTACCCCCTCTCTGACAATCACCACCAGTTTCACCAAAAGAAACTGCAAGGTAAGCATGCAGATGATAGCAGCACCCGAAGGAATATCGAGCAGGTAAGAAGCAAACAACCCCAGCACAGAACCGAGAATCCCCCAAAAGGCTGCCAGGGGAATGACAGATGCAAAGTTGCGGGTAAATAGCATAGCGGTAATCTGGGGCACGGTAAAGAGGCTCAACACCAGGATGATACCCACCGAACGGATGCTCAGCACAATGGCCAGCGCGATCATTACCGACATGGTGTAGCGGAAAAATGCCACGGGAATTCCCATGATAAGGGCAAACTCCGGGTCAAAGGCGGTGTTGACAATGGGCCTGTAAAATATCCAGAAAAACAGGGCGGCTACCAGGCAAAATGCCAGCAACAGGTAAAGGTCAGAATGGGTAACAGAGAGGATATTTCCAAAAAGGAAACTCATCAAATCAGGTGTATAACCAGGGGTCATAAAAACGAAAATGATACCCAGGGCCATGCCCAGCGACCACAAAATGGCAATGGCACTGTCCTCGCGCACTTTTCCCTTTTGAGAAATCCACTCGATACCGGTGGCAGAAAAAACCGCAAAAATGGCTGCTCCCAGAAAAGGATTCAACCCAAAAAAGTAAGCCATTCCTATGCCCCCGAAAGAGGCATGGGTTATCCCACCGGAGATAAATACGATTTTTCGCGAAACAATATACGTACCCACCATGGCTGATAAGATACTGGTAAGGATGGCTGCCGCAAGGGCGTTACGAAAAAACGCGTATTCCAATATGCCTGCAATTTCACTCATCATTCATGGTCTTTTAGCACCCTGTGCGGCACAGGCCCGTGGGCAATCAGGTCAACAGGACAATTATACACTTTAAGAATATCTTCAGTAAGCTGGTTGGAAGGATGGTAATGCAAATTGACATTGACGCAGGCAATGGTTTTTACCATGGGTGAAATGGTGCCAATATCATGAGAAATCAGCATAATAGCCATTTTCTTGTTCAGTTCTTTGAGCCAGCGATACAATTCCTTTTCAAACCCCTTGTCAACAAAAGTGTTGGGTTCATCCAGTATCAACAGGTTAGGGTCATTGATAAGTGCCCGGCACAGAAAAGCTTTCTGAATCTGTCCTCCCGACAACTCACCGATGGGTCGTGAGGCAAAAGAAGCAATCCCTGCCTCCTCCAGCAAGGTGTCCACCTGTTTTTTCTGGTCGCTTCCCAGATGGGGAAACCATCTTCTGCGGGCACGCAATCCTGAACCTACCAAATCGCGAACAGTAATGGGAAAGCTTTTGTCTATCTGGCTGATTTGAGGCAGGTACCCCATCCGGGGCTTGCCCGAAGGATAAGTTATCCGCCCCTTAAAAAGAGGTTGAATACCCAGGATGGTTTTCACCAGCGTGGTTTTTCCTCCCCCATTGGGGCCGATAACCCCGATAAAATCAGAGAGAAAAATCTCCAGATCCACTTCCCGGAGAACAGTTTCCGAGAAATAGCCCGAGCTTACATTTTCAATCTTTACAAGAGGGATACTCATTTGAGATATACTTCAAAAATACTCATCAGTTCTTCTATGCTTCTCACCCAGTTATATTCCATGGGGTTAATGGTCACCACTTCAGCACCTGTTTCGGCGGCCACCAGGTTGGCATTGCGCACATCGTATTCTTCCTGGATAAAAATAACCGGAATTTTATCTGCACTTGCCTCACGTATCAGACGGCTCAGTCTGGCCGGAGAGGGTTCTTTTCCTTCGAACTCAATGGAAACCTGCTCCAGGTTGTAATCCCTTGCCAGGTAAGTAAGAGCGGGATGAAATATCATAAACCGGCGTTTTCCCAGTGTTTGAGCAAGGGTTTCCATTTCGGCATGCACCCTTTCCACATCTTCCAGCAGGGAAGCATAATTGGAAACAATGGTTTCTTCCAGATGGGGATATGCTTCAATGAGACCGATTTTAATAGCAGGGAGCAAGTGAAGCATCACTTTGGGCGACATCCAGATATGGGGGTCGATACCTCCTTCATGCACATGATCGCCGTGGTCTATAAGCTCACCGCGAATAAGCTCCAATCCATCGGAGAGATTCACCTCTTTCATGGAAGGGTTCAATTGCTTTAATCTTCGGATAAAAGCCTGCTCATACCCAAGGTAACCGATCCGAATGTATAGTTCAGAGTCAGAGAGCTTCTGCATCTGGCTAGCAGAGGGAGAATAGGTGCCGTGACTTGCTCCCTGGGGCACCATGATATTTACATCAATGGCTTCGCCGGTAAGGCGGTCAACAAAATATTTCATGGGTGCAATACTCACTGATGTAATATTCTGCGGGCGTTCACGCCTTTCACATCCGGTAAAAGTATAACCCACAACCATGATCAACAACCCGGCAAAAAGTATTTTTTTTGACTTCATACTTTAGAAAAAGTTAATGTTTTGTTTACTATCTGTACTTAATTACTAACACTGCTACTTGATTACCTGCAGCAATTCTGCATCATCCAGAATATAAATGAGGTGGTCAAGATCGTTGCGGTTCAGCCTCAGCTTACCGCGTACTTCAATAAAATCATCTGTACTAAGGCGCCTGAAACGGATTTGATGCGTAAGCAGGCTATGCAATTCTACAACCGATTCAATGCCTGCACCTGCACAAAAGAAGCACATTTGCATAGGCACGTAGGAAAGGACAAACGCTTCACCGGTTACATCGGCAGGAAGAAAAAAGCCCCGCAAAGTAATCTCCGCTCCTTCCTTTTCTCTTATTTTCTCGCCAAACCTTGGCACATGCACAAAAGAATTGTACTCAACGCTGAAACGGTAGCGCATCCTCACATCATGGAGCAAAACCTCCCAGGTATCATTGCTGTAATGTTCCTCAAGGTTGGGAGGTTGAGAAACTGCCAGCATCAGGCTTATGGTAAGAAAAAACAACTTGATCATACTATTTTTTGGTCAGGTTAAAATGAACATCTGCGTTGTAGGCAGTCCAGGCAGGGATTACTGAGGCCAGGAATCCTGCAGCTAAAGCATAGAGCAGCAGCATGATTTCCTGTGTATAAATGGTTCCGGCACCGGTTTCTGTCATAAAATGAAACGAAGGTAACAATAGCCATATTACTCTTGACAATACCATTCCACTCATCCAACCTGCCAGGGCAATGGCAACTCCCTGGGCAACCAGCAGCAGGAAAACTTTGGCGCGCGAAGCACCCAATACCCGCATCAGGGCAATATCCTGTAGTTCGCCACGGAGTGTATTCCATAAGTGAATAAATATATTGATACCGGAAAAGACGATGATTACCCAGGCAAGAATAAGCAAAAGATCAAATCCCACAGACAAGAGAGACATCAGGCGGTTGATTTCCAGGGCAGGAGCTGCAGCCTGCATGTTGGTTGATTCATTTACCAGCCGGGTAAGCTGAATCAAACCTGCCGGGCTGCGAAACTGAAGCAACATGGCGGTGATTTCCCTCTTATCATCATGCGAAGCAACCTGCGATTGCTGCAGGTATGCCGTATAAAGCTGCATTTCTTCAAGGCTGATATCCTCCCCTGCTTCGATCATTTCTTTGATGGCTGCAATGGCAGGATCAACGGGCTGCTCAGGATGATGGTCATGGGTACCTTCATGGGCATGGTAATGACTATGGGAATGATTATGATCGTGGTCATGATGGTCATGATCACAGTTCTCGTGGTCATGATCATGATCGTGATGGCCGGCACTATCATGGTCCTGATCATCATGGTCGTGATCACCATGATCATGGTCGTCATGATGATGCCCTTCGTGCACCTTCCATACTGAAGACACCGGTGTAAGGATCAGGTTGTCCATCACACCGGCACCTTGTTTCATGATTCCTGTAACGGTATAAAGAAATTCAGGGTGTGCATGCCCTGCATCCTGAAAGCCATGTACACCATAAAACCGGTCGCCCATTTGCAGCCCTGTTGCGCGGGCCACATTTGCTCCCACCACTGCTTCAAGGGTATGCTCATACCAGGCACCCTCATCAAGGGTTGCATTATACATGGCAGCATATTCGATTGGTGCCCCAACAATGCGGAAACCACGGTAGTTGTCGCCCAATGCCAGGGGAATGGATTTTTTTACCAGTGGATTGCGGGCAATATTTTCTGCTTCATACAGGCTGATGTTGCCTGTGGGATAGTCGGCGTGCAAAACCGAGGACAATATAAGTTGAAGCGGGCTTCCTTTGGCACCTATCACCAGGTCTATTTCAGAAAAATTGCGTTCAACACTCCGGGTCAGGTTCTTTTCGGCCAGGATGATCAGTGAGATAATGCTGCAACCAATGGCAAAGAGCAATACACTGAAGGCTGAACTAACAGGGCGTGTGGACAATTTCTGCAAAGCGAGTTTCAATACGTACATACAGCCTGTATTTTAAAGATGATAAACATGATTGAAATGGTCTTTTAGCCTGTTGTCGTGCGAGGCGACAATCCACGAAACGGGTTTTTCTTCAACAGCGAGACGCATGAGTGCTGTAAAACTGGCGCAGTTAACATCATCAAGACCTGAGGTGGGTTCATCTGCCAATACCCAGGAGGGTCTGTTGGCCAGGGCCCGTGCAATGGAAAAACGTTGTTGTTCTCCTTCGCTGAGCTGGGCTGCCTTTTTTCCCGACAAATGACCGATGGCAAGATCATCGAGAAGCTTGTGCAGGTAAGCATGATCATCGTCGTTGCCGGCAAACCTGCGGGCCGCTTTCAGGTTTTCAAGTACACTGATTCCTTCAATAAAAAAATGCTTCTGAAAAATCATCCCTATGTGCTGCCCTCTGAAACGATCCTTTTCTGCTGAAGCCATGGCAGACATCAATACATCACCCATCCTTACTTCGCCATGAGAAGGGGTCAAAATTCCTGACAACAAATGCAGCAGGGTGGTTTTTCCGCATCCCGACATTCCATGTATCAGAAGATTACTTCCCGGGTTGCAGGAAAAATCAGGAAAAGCAAGACTTTTGCCCGATGGATACCGATAGTTTAAAGAGTGAACAGAAAGTAGTGACATAATTGATTAATTCAGCTATTTACATGATGGTTTGAACATACTTTGATTAATAACGTTTTTTTGATCTTTTGATTATCGCTTTGCACTAATTAGCTTCAGCAAGAAAACTCATAATCTTTGCATGTGCTTGATAAAAAAGCGTCAAGTACAAGGCAGCAATTGGCGTTTTCCTGCATGCACTAATTGCAATTGCGGCACTTTCCATTGACCAGCACATCATAACCGGAGGCAACAAATCCCTCGGGCATTTGAGGAGGCACAAAACTGGCGCGGCTCAGGCAATAGACGCCACTGCAACTGTCGCAATAAAAGTGGGCATGAAACTGCCTGGTGTTTTGATCTTTGTGGTGTGTAACCGCATACCTGACATCTCCCCCTTCAAGGGCGATGCTGTGAATCACATCCTGTTCCAGGAAACTGCGCAAAGTGCGATAAATGGTTGTTCTATCAAAATGTTGAGGCAGTTTATTGCGAATTTCGGCATCCGACAGAGCAGAACCCGAATCCAGCAATACTTTCAGCATTTCCACACGACAAGGAGTTCTCGAAAGATTTTTATTGCCCAGTAAAACAAAAGCTTCTTCCTGCATAAACAATATTTTTTCCATTACAGCAAAGCATGCTAACCGCTAACAAACTACGCATCAGATATTTTGGCTAATAATCTTCCCTATTACCACATGCAGTTGATGCAGTTACAACAAAAACTTTGCAACATTGTTGCAAAATTAATGAAAATATTCCCAGTGGATATCTTTTTTTTGAATATTTAATTCGATAGTGTTGGGTTAACCTAATTCGTTTTCTATCTTCGTTTTCAATGACAGATTGCGTATACTGCAGACAATGTGATTTTTAATTAAGTGAAGTCATGTTTATCAATGTGACAATGGGAATATGTTTGAGACGCGCCTCCCTGGCGCGTCTCAAACATATTCCCTGTTGCATTGTTTTGAAATGCGGTGCTTTTGCTTAATTTGCGAATAATGGGTACTTTTGAAACAAATATCTTTACACATAATTTCAACCAACATCATCCTTATGGGAGTTTTTTTAGCCATTACCATCATCCTTGTATGGGGTTCACATCTAGCTTACATGCTTCTATTTGTGGAGTTTTCAGCCACCAATCCCTGGATGTATATCCATATTCTTGTGCAGGGATGGCTTTACACCGGCTTGTTTATCACGGGGCATGACGCTATGCATGGAGGAGTTTCCAAAAACAAACCCCTGAACAATACGTTGGGAACCCTTGCGACTTTCCTGTTCGCGGGCATGTCGTACAAACGGCTGCGCAAAAACCACGGACTGCATCATAAAGCACCAGCCACTGCCGAAGACCCTGACTTTTATGTAAAATCACAAAATTTCTGGAGATGGTGGGGCGTTTTCATGTGGAGGTATGTTACCATCTTTCAGCTGGTTGTTATGGCTGCAGCATATAATATCTTTATCCATCTTCTGGGATTTGGAGAGCTGAAAGTAATTATTTACTGGGCGCTGCCTGCCATTATGGGCACATTACAACTGTTTTATTTTGGGGTTTACTGGCCTCACCGCCAACCCCATTTGCAACACATGATGCCCCACAGGGCACGCACAATGGGAAAAAACCATCTGTGGGCCATGATCAGTTGCTACTTTTTCGGCTATCATTTCGAACATCACGATGACCAGCATGTTCCATGGTGGAAACTTTATACCACTAAACGAAAGGATACCGGGCAACAGTAAAGTAAATCAGGTTTTTCCTGCACAAAATTTCTTATAAATCGCAATTTTAAATTTAAATGGAAGTACTGAAACAACTTATTGAAGAAGCATGGGAAGAGCGTTCCCTGTTAAAAGAAGCAAGATACCTGGAAGCCATAGAAAGCACCATTGATTATCTTGACAGAGGCAAACTGAGAGTAGCCGAAAAAGCAGAGGGTCAATGGCAGGTGAATGAATGGATAAAAAAGGCAGTAATTTTATATTTCCCAACCCGGAAAATGGAAACCATTGAAGTGGGCCCTTTTGAGTTTCACGACAAAATAGCCCTGAAGAAAAACTTTGCCGCACTGGGTGTGCGGGTAGTCCCCCATGCCATTGCACGCTATGGGTCTTACCTGGCTCGCGACATAGTAATGATGCCCTCTTATGTAAATATCGGGGCTTATGTAGACAGCGGCACCATGGTTGACACCTGGGCTACAGTAGGCAGTTGCGCTCAGATAGGAAAAAATGTGCACCTGAGCGGGGGTGTGGGTATTGGTGGAGTACTGGAGCCCATTCAGGCCGCACCGGTTATCATCGAAGACAATTGCTTTATCGGCTCGCGCTGTATCATTGTTGAAGGGGTGAAAGTGGAAGAAGGGGCAGTACTGGGCGCCAATGTTGTTATTACCGGCTCAACCAAAATCATTGACGTAAGCGGCAATGAACCCGTAACCTATACAGGACGCGTGCCTTCCAGGGCTGTTGTGATTCCGGGAACGCTTCCCAAAGAATTTCCGGCAGGCACCTACAATGTTCCCTGTGCCCTCATTATTGGCCAGAGAAAAAAGAGCACCGACCAGAAAACAAGTCTCAATGATGCGCTGAGAGAATATAATGTAGCGGTATAAGGAATCCAATGCATGAATATTCTGTTAAATTCAAACCATTCCGGGAAATTATTTTTCATATGCTCTTTATTATGAAAATTCTTTACTAATATTGCATTCCCTTACCATAAACAGGAAAACGATGCGCTGTCCTGTGCCACAAATTAAGGTATGTTTAAATCAGGTAAATCATTTTTTTATGCAGGAAGATCTCAGTAAAGCCATAGAAGTGCTGCGTAACGGTGGAACAATTTTGTATCCAACGGATACCATCTGGGGTATTGGGTGCGATGCAACCAATGCCAAAGCCATCAATAAGATTTACAAGATCAAGGTTCGCTCCCCTCAAAAATCGCTTATTCTGCTGGCAGAAAATGCTTCCATGATCAAGGAGTATTTAGAGAATTTGCCTGAAATAGCATTGGAGGTGCTTGATACGTATAAAGAGCCTCTTACCATCATTTATGAAAAAGCCCGGAATCTGCCACGCAACCTGGTTCCTGACGACGGCACCATTGCCATCAGGGTACCTCGCGACGAATTTTGCCTGCAACTGATACGGCTTTTGGGAAAGCCCATTACTTCCACTTCTGCCAATGTCAGCGGAGACCCCTCCCCTGTCTCATTCAGTAAAGTCAGCAGTGAAATCAAAGAAGCTGTTGACTACATTTGTACTACCAATCAGACGGTTGTGAACTCTCCTAAACCCTCTACCATCATAAAAATTAATGATGATGGCCAGATGAATATTATAAGAAGCTGAGCATTTTTTTAGAAAACAAAATCCTTTTAAACCTTGTTTGAAAACAAATTGAAGCACCCTGTATTTCAGCTGATTGCCAAAGCAACAGACGAAACAGGACAATCTGCTTTTGTAGTGGGGGGTTGGGTAAGAGATCTGATCCTGGGCCGTGCCTCCAAAGACATTGATATTGTTGTGGAAGGCAGTGGGATTGAACTGGCCGGAAAGATTGCCCAAAAACTGGGGCAGCCTCACAAACTTGTGGTTTATAAAAACTTTGGTACAGCAATGTTGAAAGCCAGTGGCTGGGAGATAGAATTTGTGGGAGCACGAAAAGAGTCCTACCGAAACGAATCAAGGAAGCCCATTGTAGAAGATGGCACTTTTGAGGAAGATATCAGCCGGCGTGACTTTACTATCAATGCCATGGCCATCAGCCTGAACAACAACAATTTTGGAAAACTGATAGACCTATACGGAGGCAAGGCTGACCTGGAAAAAAAAGTTATCCGTACTCCCCTGGAACCTGATATTACCTATTCTGATGACCCGTTGAGAATGATGCGTGCCATTCGTTTTGCGGCACAACTCAACTTTACTATCGACTGCCATTCTTTTGAAGCCATAAAAAGAAATGCCAATCGCATCAGGATAGTATCCATTGAAAGGGTAATGGATGAATTCAACAAAATAATGCTTTCTCCCCATCCGGGCAAGGGATTAAAAATGCTGCGATCGGCAGGTTTGCTCAGGGAATTCTTTCCGGAGCTTGATGCCATGCAGGGCGTTGATGTAGTAGATGGGAAAGCCCATAAGGACAATTTTTTTCATACCATAAAAGTACTGGAAAATCTTTGCGAAAACTCTGACAGCCTCTGGCTTCGCTGGGCTGCATTGCTTCATGACATCGGGAAACCACGTACCAAACAATTTGACGCCAAAATAGGCTGGACATTCCACGGGCATGAGTTTGTGGGGTCCAAAATGGTACCCCGGATTTTTAAGCAACTGCGTTTGCCTCTCGACGATAAGATGAAGTACGTGCAAAAACTGGTTTTGCTTCATCTGCGCCCTATCGTATTGAGCGAAACCGTTGTAACAGACTCCGCCGTTCGAAGACTCCTTTTTGAGGCCGGTGATGATATTGATGACTTGATGACACTTTGCGAGGCAGATATAACCAGCGCACGCCAGGAAAAAGTTAAGCAGTATCTTGATAATTTCAGGCTTGTAAGAGAAAAACTGGCAGAAATCGAAGAAAAAGACAAACTCAGAAACTGGCAACCACCGGTTAGTGGTGAAGATATTATGGAAACCTTCGGCCTGAACCCATGCCGCGAGGTGGGCGTTATCAAAACAGCCATCAGAGAAGCCATACTGGATGGCATTATACCCAACAGCAGAGAAGAAGCCCTGCAATTTATGATTGAAGAGGGAAAAAAACTGGGTCTGCAACCGAAAAACAATGCAAATTAATCCTTATTTTTGTTTGTGAATACGTGGATGAATCTCATCCGGCAACCGTCCTCTTTCAGAACGCATAGAGAAACCTGATTAGTTTTACACAACAACAATGATTTTAGTTATAGAAGAACTGTTTTTTTTACTTAAATAACTGACAAACAGCAAGCACATGTTTACATACAAATTCAGAATGAACTTTGAAGATCAGGAGGGATTTTCCAGAGATATAGAACTTCTGACGGACCAGACGTTTAAGGACTTTCACAAAATTATCAGTGAGAACCTTGCCCTGGATTCATCCATCGAATGTGCCTTTTTCCTGTGCGACCACCGCTACAGAAAGAAAAAACAATTGCATCAGCACAAACCTGACAATCTGCAAACAGAAGATAATTCGGAAGAAACCAATGTTTCACCCAAACTCTACATGGAAGACTGTGTGCTGAGCGATTACATTGACGACCCTCACCAAAAGTTCCTTTATATCTACGATCTTCGCCGCGAATGGACCTTTTTTATTGAACTTGCCCGCATATCACCAGCTGCTTCCGGATCAGCATACCCCCGCATTGCCGGCAGCGTGGGAGGAATTCCCGTTGAAATCAGCCGTAAACCCATTCCCTTGCCGGGATTATTGGATGAGGAGGATGACGAGGACGAGGAAAACGAAACTATGATGGGGGTCGAAGGGGGTGCAGAAAGCGTGTTTGGTGAAGAAGATTTGGACGAAATGGATGACTCAGGATTTTATGATGATTCTGTTGAAATAGGTGGTGACTTTGATGAAGGAAAGTCCTAAAACCAAAACCCTTGTAGTTATTACGGGTCCTACTGCCGTAGGAAAAACAGAAACCAGCCTTACCATTGCCGGTGAATTGCAGGCTGAGATTATATCTGCCGACGCGCGCCAGTTTTATCACGAACTGAAAATCGGCACTGCCGCACCAACCCCTTCTGAGCTTCAAAGGGTAAAGCACCATTTCGCAGGACATCTCTCCATTTTTGATTATTACAATGCCAGCAGATTTGAACAAGAAGCACTTGCCCGGGCTGAAGAACTCTTCATAAATTCCGACTATGTTGTTGTAACAGGTGGCTCCGGACTTTACATTGATGCTTTATGCAAGGGTATTGATGACCTTCCTGACATTGACCCCCTCATAAGAAACGAGGTTCAGCAACTGCTGCAAAAACAGGGTTTGGAAGGACTTCGCAGTCACCTGAGAAGTATAGACCCTGAGTATTACAACGAAGTGGACAAAGCCAATCCCAACCGCATGATGCGGGGTATTGAAATATACCTGGCTACCGGGGAAAAGTTTTCCCAACTCAGAAAAAAACAAACCGTTCAACGCCCCTTCCATATCAAAAAGGTGATTCTCAACCGGCCACGGCACGAACTTTTTCAACGCATCAACCATCGGACAGATGTAATGGTAAAAGATGGAATCGTAGAAGAAGCCATCCGTTTTTTCAAATACCGACACCTGAATGCCCTCAATACTGTAGGCTACAAAGAGTTATTCGCCTGGCTTGAAAACCGGATGGAATTGCCTGCTGCCATTGAAAAAATCCGCATCCACACACGTCGCTATGCCAAACGGCAACTCACCTGGTTTAAAAGATACGAGGATGCCCAATGGTTTCTGCCTTCCGAAACCCACAACATACTCAGGTATGTGAAAAATCAGTAAAAACTTTTTCATCTTGATTAATATCTATATATTTGCATAAATAGATACGGAGATATTATGGAATTTAAAAAGCTAGAAATAGAACAGGAAAACAAAGGAGTAAAGGCCATTATACAATCTGCTCACTTTCAAAGGTCCTTGATTTTTATTCTCATCGGAGCTCTGGGTGGATTTGGCTGGTATTATTTTACGGAAGCAAGACACATGGAGGTGCTCATGTTTTCTGAGTCGATAAGCAGTATTCTTATCGGGGCTTTTCTGGGCTTCTTTGTCACCAACAGCCCCTGCGCCAGGAACCGGTGCTAATGACACTTAGCATAGGTAAAGCATTTTCTGAAAAAACCCGGACTGACATACAATCAATCCGGGTTTTTTATATAAATAAAAATCTTTCTGAGGTAATCCCCTTTGGAAGTCCGGGATTCTACAAATCAAGATATTCCACACCTTGTTTAAAGGCCACATCCACGGGTATATTGGCATCATTAATTCTGTCGATATCAGCCTGCAGGCTTTCGGGCATAGAACCAAGTCTCGTGGCAATTTCACGGGCGGCGTCATAATCTCCGTTACCCTGGATGATCATCAACTCAGCGAGTGCCTTTTCCACGGTTTCCTTCATTCTATCCACGTCAATCCGGTATGTCTGGGTTTGTGCATTGCGCTGAAAAACCTGTTCCTTTTCAAAGTAATTAAACCTTATCATACCTGCGATGCCGTGTGCTCCGGCTGTCCCAAATCTGCTGGAACGCATAACACTGGCAAAGGAGGTGGTATAGGCATCTCTCAACTCCTCTTCCGACAACTCGCCCATCTCATGCAGTTGAGCAATAAGATAGAGCGCCATCAAATCTGTTACGGTAGCATCTATTAGACCGTCATACTCCATCAGGGCATCACGCACAGTGCCCCTTCCGTCAACCGTATTGGAGATTCCCAGCGAGGCTGCAATTTCATGAAATGCCGTGAGCAGGAAAAATGCATCAGAACTGATATACTCCCGTTGCTCCTCATCCATTATCATATCTGCAATGGGCAACAGAATTTCGCTGAATTTTGCATCCATAACATTTTTCAGCTGCATGCTGCGGGTTCCGGTTTCACTTGCTATTTCAGAATCCTGAGGAAGGTGAAGAGCAATGATTTTAGGGCCGGCATTGCAATGACCTGCATAATACAATGCATCGTAAACAAAAATCTCTGAATCATCGCCGGGTGCTTCCTGCCTAAATTGCTCCGGAACAGGCAAACGCTCCTGCAGTTGTTGTGCCATCCCGGAAAACCGTTCCAGCCTTTGGCTCCATTCCGGATCTTTTACCACCAGGTAGGTGCTGTGCGCTGCCTTATAACCAAACTTACGATCCTCTCCTGTACTCAGAGGTCTCATTACCAAATCTATATTATTATCTTTCATCTGCATCCAGGCTCGATCGCTTTCCCTGTAGTCGTCGGTAAGGATGGCAACAGACAATTCACGCAGATACCTGACAAAAGGCTCATAATCTGAAATTTCTGCTGCTTCTTTCAACAATTCTGAAATCTTTGTATTCTTATCAGCAAAAGCCTCAGCATAGGGCACAGCTATCAGTTCCCCCTCAGTATTGCGCCGGATTAGTGTATAAGGGCTGTTTTTTGCAGGTTCATCCCACTGATCAAATTCGGCACGGTCCATATCTGCGGGGTAAAAACGTGCCCCAAGAGGCTTGTCTTCAAAACCATGATAAAAAGGGGTATGCCCTTCCAGCCGCCCCCATGGACCATAATTGATCAATGCATAATCCCATGCAAGGGGCTCATCCATTTGCTTCTTCAAGTGCTCACGGGGCCCATAGGCCTGCAGCCAGAAAATTTCATCTATTATCTCTGCCGCGGTTATCAGAATGGGTATCATTTCACGCTCAGCCTCACTCAACCAGCTTACATCAGTGGTGAGGGTCACCTCTTCGTACTGGGCAATCCGTTCGTTCAACTGTTCCCTGTAGCGCGCAGCTTCAGGATTGCATCCTGTAATAAATAAAATCATTACTATCCCTGCGGAAAGAATCTTTGTTTTAAGCATATTTTATGTATTTTGGTTTATACTATAAATTTACCTTCCGGTAAATCTTTATTTTTAATTTCGGAACCCATCGCTTCACTGCGTTCTGCTCGGCATCACAGACAGCTGACAATCGACTTAATTAAATCAATTTCGAGTGAAATTCTACCAGTCCTTCCATGGGT
>SLPR01000116.1 GCA_007131895.1 Bacteroidales bacterium
AACTCTGCTGGTGGGGGCTTGATGAACCCAACCGGTTGCCAATATGTAGAATTATAATACAATTACCACCCACATATTCTCTGACTCTGCCTTCTAAAAGTCGTCCATTGCATCATCGCGTCCGTCTTCTCCGCCCGGTACACGCCTGTCGGCCCGATAATTATTGATGCGGTAAGATACCCTTAAGGAAAGGGTAGGGGTGTTGGGGTCCCAGTTGCGGAAGGAATAAAAATCATCCCCAAAGTTGATGGACTCCCGCGACATGGTTCCAAAGATATCTCTTACCTGGAAGGTAAACGACAAATCATTGTTTATGAAGCTTTGGCGCAAAGCCAGGCTGGTGAAAAAATATCCTGATCGTTCACCCTGGGCCCTTACCGTGGGGCTGTTGTACATGCCCCTGATTTGCAACCGGGTGGTGGAGGTGATGCGGAAGTCGTTGTTGAGCCTGGCATTCCAGTTGAAGCTTGTGGCAGAATAATCCTGGCCATAAAGCTCGCCGCGCTGCCGGTAATCATACAGGTTGCCCATCACATCAAAATGCCACCAGCTGAAAGGATCAAAGCTGGCCATGATTTCGGTACCCAGCGAATAATCTTTTCCCACGTTTTCGAAAGTGGCAAGCAGAACGTTGGGTTGATCTTCGTAAATGCTTCTTACCCATTCAATTTTGTTGTTGGTAATGCGGTAATATAAATCAACTGAGAGAATAGTTTTTTCCCATCTTTTCTGGTAACTCAGCTCATAGGAGTCAATGTATTCCGGTTCGAGGTTGGGATTTCCAATGCGAATATTGTAGGCGTTTCTCCAGGTGTAGAATGGTTCGAGATACCATCCCCTTATACGCTGCAGCCTGCGTGTATAGCTGGCCATGGTTTGCTGGTTGGCCGGTAACTCATACGACAGGTGCAGGGTGGGGTAATAATCCCAGCGGTTTAAAGAATAATCCTCCACTTCTCCCACCATTTCAATAAACCGATCGGTATATTCCCCCCTGATTCCGGCCTGGTAGCCCAGATTGCCTGTTTCTCCCTGGTAGGTTGTGTACAATGAATGTATCATTGTGCTGTATTCAACTTCTTTGGAAAACAGGTCTGATTGCACAAATTCAGTGGTCATAGGATCGTATTCGAACATCTTGTTGGTTTCTTCCTGCAGGCTGATGCGTGTCTGGTATCCGGCTTCGAATCGTTGCGACTCGTTGATGGGCAAAGTATAATCCAACCTGAAGGTATATCGGCTTCGGGGGCCGAATTCGTTGGCACGCTGACCACTTACGGCATTCATCCCCGCATCGTAGAGCATGTTTACGGAACTTTGATCCGAGTCTCTTTGCGAGAGAATTGCCTGCGCAAGAATGTTATGCCCTTGCTGGTTAAAATCTCTCTTGTAATCCAGGGTTAGGGTGTGGGCAAAACCGGTGCGTTCGTTTTCTTCCAGGCTAAAATATTCGAATGGGACAGGATTTGTGGTCGACCATTCTTCATAGCTTCTTTCTGAAACTCCGCCCCTTTCGCGATCGCCCAGCCGGTAGGCAAGGCTGAAGGTATTTTGCGGATCTATGTTGAAATCCACTCCTCCCCTGAAACCCCATGAATTGCGAATTCTGTCAAAATCGCCGAAACTGTTAAGATAGGTAGTATCGCTGCCATAACTTTCACTGCGGGTAACAGATTGTCCCGGGCGGCCCCGTTCATTATAATCACCACCCAGGTAAAAGTTGAATCTGTTGCGGCGATAATTGACAAGGAAATCACCCCCATACCGGTTGAAGCTTCCGGCATTGAGGTTGGCAATGCCGGTAATACCCTGCAGACGGTTTTGCTTCATCACAATATTGATAATCCCCGCCACACCATCGGGATCAAATCGTGCCGAAGGATTGGTAATGATTTCGATGCTTTCAATCTGACTGGCAGGAATCTGGTTGAGGATGTCGTTGGCATCCAGGATGCTGGGTTTGCCATCTATCAATACGGTAAAACTCCCGCTGCCTCGCAGGTTTACTTCCCCGTCAAGATCGACGGTAACCGAGGGAATGTTTTCGAGAATCTCCACTGCCGTGCCTGATGCTGAGGTGTGCAGCTGGCTTACATTGATAACCCGCTTATCGATCTGGTAGCTCATGGTAGGACGGTCGGCAACCACTACCACTTCATCCAGCAATTCATCCATGGGCTTTACCAGAATCCTTCCCAGGTTGAGGGAGCGTTGGTTCTCATCCAGCACAACCTCTTCTACCCGCTTGTCGTGATAGCCAATAAATCTTACCTCAAGGATATAGTTGCCTGGCTCAATATTGGTGAGACGAAACAATCCGTTTACATCGGTAATAGAACCATCGGCCAGTGACTCATCTGAAGCTCTGAGAAGGGCCACAGTGGCATATTCAAGTGGCTGTTCACCAATGATGTCATAAACATGTCCCATAATGATGCCCGGGGCAAGGGTGGTTTCTCCCCTGAGGGAGTGGGATTTAAAAAGTAATAGGAAAGGGATCAGAATAAGTGGAGTAAACAGACTTTGATTTCTTATGATTGTCATATTGGTGTTTTTGAGTCAGGATGAAAATGCTTGCGGTATAAATCTGATAGCAGTATTTTATACAAACCTAATGCATACAACCCTGAATTGTTGGATTGTTTCCTCCTTTTTAACCTCTTCTTAACAAACAATAGTGCTTGCTTCAGGCCCGGGAGTCTGAAACAAGCACTATATATGAAGTGTTTATCCTGAGGAATGTTAATCCTTCGGATTTACAAATACTTCTTCTTCACCTTTGAGCCAGATTCTTACCTTTCTCTTGGTCGCCAGGATGATTTGATACATGGCCGGAACAATTACCAGGGTAAGGAAGGTGGCAACGGTAAGACCAAAGATTACCGTCCATGACATGGGGCCCCAGAAGCGGGCATTGTCACCTCCGAAGTAAATCTGGGGATCGAGATCTGTCATCAGGGTTACAAAGTTGATGTTGAGCCCTATGGCCAGCGGTATCAATCCCAGTACGGTGGTAATGGCAGTGAGGATTACCGGACGGAAACGCGTTTCACCCGCTTGCTGTATGCACGCAAGTGAGTTTGCCGGATCCAGGAATTTGTCTTCCGGAATGTCCAGTTCTGCTTTCTTCTGGTCGTGCAGATAATCGGTATAGTCCAGCAATACAATGGCATTGTTAACTACCACCCCGGCAAGGCTGATGATACCTACCATGGTCATGATGATGATAAAGTCCATGTTGAACAGGGCCAGTCCGAAGAATGCGCCGGCAGTGCTGAATACCACACTTCCGATAATGATAAAAGGCTTGTAAATAGAGTTGAACTGGGTAACCAGGATGAGGATAATGAGCGATACAGCAACAAGTAACGCAGTAATAAGAAATGCCATGGAGTCGGCTTGTTCCTGCTGTTCACCTGTAAATTGGTAGGTATAACCTTCGGGTATGTCATAATCCTCAAGAAGTTCTCTTAACTCCTCATTGATGCGATTAGCATTGTAGCCGGGCAGTACATTAGAGGAAAGGGTAATGACTCTTTTCAAATCAATACGGTTGACAGCTCCATAGGTCTTGCTGTATTCAACCGAGGCAACGGCAGACACTGGCACCTGCATAATCTGACCTGTACTCTGACTGCGGAAGGTGATGCGCTGATTCATCAGGCTTGCCAGATTGTTGCGGTATTCTTCATCCAGCCTAAGCTGAATGGGAAACTCTTCTTCTCCGATTTTAAAGTTGGAAACTTCAAGACCAAAAAGAGCCGTACGGATGGTGTTGGCAATGGTATAGGTGGAAAGGCCAAACCTGCGGGCATTGTCGCGGTCTATGCGCACGATGATTTCGGGCTTGTCCACATCAAGATCCATGCTCAGCCCCTCGATACCTTCAATGCCCGAAGCTTCTATCTTTTGCTGAACATCTTCAGTAATGGCAATGAGCCGGTCGAATTCGCGGCCCGATATTTCCAGGTTGATAGCCGGGCCGGTAGGGGGGCCTGCCTGGTTTTTTCTTATGTTAAATTCAATCCCGGGGTAAGTATTAATGAGATTCTCGCTGATTTCAGCCATAATTTCATTGGTGTCAAGTCCTCCACGATTTTCAAACTCGATAAAGGTTACCGTAATACGACCCCTGTTGGGTGTGTCGCCTGCAGCCATCTCCATCTCTCCCACAGCACCGCGCCCCACGGTAGTGAGAACCGATTTTACAATATGCCGGTAGGGTTGAATGATTTCTTCCACATGCTCTTCTATGATGCGAACCTGCCGGTCGGTTTCCATAATGTCGGTACCAATGGGGAGTTCGGCAATGATATTGATATATTGGGGTTCATTGTCAGGGAAAAACAGCACATTGGGGTTTCGTATGGCAAAGAAACTAAGGGAAATGATTAGAAATACAACGGTGCCTCCCACAAAAAAATAAGGTTTTTTGCCTCGCAGGGCAAAGCTGAGTGTACGGGCATACATTCTTTCATTAAAAGGCAGTACTCTTTCCTGGAAAAAGCGCGCCAGGTTACGAAATAGGAAGAATCCCAAAGCAATCAGAATACCCAGCAAAAGAAAAACATTGCCCCACAACGTAATTCCTGCCAGGTGAAACAATATCCCGGTCCCTGACAATATTCCAATAACCATTAGTCGGTTGCGAAGCCCTTTTTTGCTGATTTTTTTGCTTTGAGCGCGCACAGATTCCTTTTCGACGTTTCTAAAGAATGTTTCGGAAAATACAGGGATAATAACCAATGCAACAAACAGGGAGGAGGAAAGTACAATAATGAGGGTTATAGGCATGTATTTCATAAATTCTCCCACGATGCCACTCCAGAAAGCCAGGGGCAAAAATGCCGAGAGCGTAGTGGCCGTAGAGGTGATGATGGGCCAGGCTATTTCACCTATGGCTCGTTTGGCTGCTTCAGAAACAGGGTACCCTCGCTCAACATACCTGTAGATATTGTCCACAGCCACAATGGCATTGTCTACCAGCAGGCCCAGCGCCAGGATGAGCGAGAACAATACGATCATGTTGATTTGAATGCCGGCAATGCCAAAAACCACAAATGAAATAAGCATCGACATGGGGATGGCAATTCCTACAAAAAGGGCGTTTTTCAACCCCAGGAAAAAGTACAGCACCAGGATAACCAGGATTACTGCCAGTATTACGCTGTTTTCCAGGTTGGAAAGCTGGTTGCGGATTTCTTCCGACTGATCATTGGTAATGGTAATGGTTAGATCTTCAGGGATATTGCCCGATGCTTTTGCTTCGTCGAGCACATCAAAAATTTTGCTGGTGGCAGAAAGGAGGTTGTCTCCCGATTTTTTCACCACCTGCAGCGATACAACAGGCTGATCGTCGAGCCTGGCAAAACTTGCCGGATAGGCATAGGTGTCCTTTACCTTTGCTACATCACGCAGGTAAACGATATGCCCGCCTTCCTGTTTGATAATGATATCTTCCAGCTCGCGTACGTCGCTGAACTCACCATCGGTACGGATGGCCCAGCGGGTGTTGTCTTCAAACAACAACGAGCCACCCGAAATGGAAACGTTCTCCTGGCGAATGGCATTCTCAATATCCTGGAAACTAAGCTCCACAGCATCCAGCAGCAGGGGATTGACATTGATTTGTATTTCTCTTTCGTCGATGCCGGTAATATCTACTTTGGAAATTTCCTGGATGGCCTCTATCTCTTCCTCAAGATAATCCGCATAACGTTTGAGCTCGTTGAGGGTGAAGTCTCCCGAAAGGTTGATATTGATAATGGGGAATTCGGAGAAGTCGATATCCAGCACAAGCGGGTCTGCCGGCAAATCGCCGGGCAAATCTGGTTTTACCCTGTCCACCGCATCCTTCACATCCTGCAAGGCCTGTTTAATATCCACATCCGTTTGAAACTCCACAAAAATGCTGGAGTTATCCTGCGTGGAAGAAGAGGAAAGTTTTTTTATCCCTGTGATGGTATTGATCTCATTCTCCAGGGGCCGCGTGATAAGGTTTTCAATATCTACAGGCGGGTTGCCGGGGTAAAAGGTCTGAACCATTACCGTTGGAATCACCACATCAGGAAAGAGTTCCTTGGGGAGCGACCGGTAGGAGAAAATTCCGTACAAGGCAAACAAAAAAGTAAGGAGAAAA
>SLPR01000234.1 GCA_007131895.1 Bacteroidales bacterium
GCCACAGAAGTATGTGATGGGGCAACAGTAAGCCTGACAGCTTCCGGTGGAGATTCTTACCTGTGGACTGCAGTTCCCGAATATGACTTTGAGGGCAATGAAAACAATGCCTTCATTGAAGTCGTGCTGAACGAAACAACTACTTTCTTCCTCACCGCATTCAATGATTGTGGCAGTGACATGGCAGAAGTAACCATTTCTGTTGTGCCCGCTCCTGATGTAGATTTGGGAGAAGATATTTTTGCCTGCGAGGGAGATACTGTTATTCTTGACGCAGGTGAATTTGACAATGTCAGCTATGTATGGTCTGACGGAAGTACAGAACAAACCCTGGAAGTAACCGAAAGCGGCACTTACTGGGTTGAGGTAACCAACCTCGATACGCAGTGCTTCTCCTATGGTGAAGTTACCGTAACATTCCATCCGCTGCCTCTTGCATTGGTTGCTGAAGACCAGTCTATCTGCGCTGGAGACCTTGTGAATATTGGTGTGGAAGATGACTTTACCCCCATACCCAACAACACCTATTTCTGGACCAGTGAGCCTGAAGATCCTTCACTTGTGGATCCCACAGTTTCCAACCCGCAGGTTAGCCCGCTGGTTACTACGACCTATAAGCTGGTTGAGACTTACACCGAAAGTGGTTGTACCAACTCAAATTCAGTGACCATTACAGTTATTGAAATTGCAGCAGATGCGGGTGATGATCAAATATTGTGTGAAGGCGAATCTGTTACCATTGGACCTGAAGAGGTTGATGAGAATCTGATTTATTCATGGACCTCCAGCAATCCTGAAGAGGAATTTGACGCCAACAGCCCGAATCCCGTTGTAAGCCCCGCTGAAACAACAACCTACACCCTGCTGGTACAGCATGCGGAACTGGGTTGTATGGGAGAAGACAATGTAACGGTCACCGTCAGTCCCACACCACTGGCTTATGCCGGAGAAGACCAGGATATCTGCCTGGGAGACATGGTTACCATAGGTACAGAATATACCGATCCAATGCCACCCAACACCTACCTGTGGCTGAGTGATCCGGAAGATGATTCCATCAGTGACCCGACCGTTTCCAACCCCACGGTAAGCCCGCAGGTTACAACCACGTATACACTTATTGAGACTTACGTTCTCACAGGTTGCAGCAACCAGAATACAGTTGTGGTTACCGTACATGAATATCCTGTAGCGCATGTAATAGATGATACGGTTATATGTGCCGACGAGACCATCAACCTTGGAACAGGCAATGAGGAGGATGGACTTATTTACAGCTGGACCTCAGTACCTTCGGGTTTCTTCAGCAATGAAGCCAATCCTTCTGTAATGCCCGGTCTTTATACCCTTGACAGCAACAACCAGATAACTTTCATCCTGGAAGTTTCCAACGGATACTGTACTGATGTTGCACAGGTTGTGGTAACAGTAAACCCATTGCCGGTTGTGAATATTGCAGAAAACATGATGTTCTGTTCTGCTGATGAAGCAGCAAACCAGCCTATAGGTGGAGACGCTATACCGGGATACAGCTACAGCTGGACTTCCAGCACGAACGACGGTTTCACCTCAACAGAAGCCAACCCGGTTGTTAGTCCAACGGTCTCAACCCTCTATACGGTTGTGGTTACTGATACTCAAACGGGTTGCGTGGCTATCGGAGAGGTGGTAATCAACATCAGTGACCTCAGATTCTTTATTGCTGATAACCCCGGAATTTGTGAAGGAGAAACCATAGTTTCACTGGGCGGTAAAATCATTGTAGAAGGTGGAATTCCTCCTTACCAGTACTACTGGACTGATAGTGACGGAAACAGCATATCCACTCAGACAAATCCGACAGTTGAGGCCCCGTTTGCTGAAAGCTATTCCCTGATGGTAATGGATGACATGGGATGTTTTATTACTACGACCATTGAGATTATCATTGCAGAGAGTCCTGAAGTAAGCATCCATATTGGAAACATGCATGCTGGTAATTCATATTCTATTTATCCCGGGCAGACGGTTACTTTTGAAGCAATACCTTCCGGTTATCCGCTGTATGAATGGTACGTAATAGATCCGGCTACAGACAATGAAGAAGATGACTTCAATGACGATGAAACCAAGAGTTTCATAAACAATGCACGCCTTGTTCAGAGTGGTTCATTTAACACATGGCTCAGCAGTGAACTAATCAACGGGCAGGTGGTGTTTGTAGTAGTATACAGCGGGGGCTGCCCCGGCATCAGTCAGTTTGTTGCCATTACTATCAATGAGCTTCCCAACGCCTTTACTCCCGATGGTGATGGCATCAATGACATCTTCGGACAAGGAGCAGAACTAACTATTTTCAATCGTTGGGGACAAAAGATATACGAAGGCACAAATGGTTGGGACGGCACATTTAACGGAAGAAAAGTTTCTCCCGGTACATATTATTATTTGCTCAACCTCTATGATGAAAACAATAAAAAGACAACCGTAAAAGGTTCCGTAACAGTGGTGTTACAAAATTAGAAGTACCGCAGAAGGCTCCCTGATACAGTTCAGGGAACCTTCTGCAATCTAATGCGTATAATCCCTTTAGCAAAGGATTATAATCATTAACCAGGTGATTTTGCTGCTGTAATACAGACAGCAAAACGCTAAATATTAAACTTGCTATGAAGCGACTTTATATCTACTTGTTTTGCTTTCTATTATCTTTACCTGCCATAGGTCAGCGTACTCAACAACGTATAGCCGTGGGCGACGATTTTTATGATAAGGAGCAATACCACGAGGCAATCAGTGTCTAC
The DNA here is from genome assembly GCA_007131895.1 of Bacteroidales bacterium. Taxonomy (GTDB): domain Bacteria; phylum Bacteroidota; class Bacteroidia; order Bacteroidales; family UBA7960; genus SKVR01. Next base: position 2,784 of record SLPR01000234.1, read on the forward strand.
CAGAGGATCCTAAGAAGGGAAAGACAACCTCAGGTAAGGCGTGAACTCTCCTTTAAGGTAGGTGAGTCTTATCGTCGCTTACTGAATTATGAAGAAGCCAAAAAGTGGTATACCATTGCCCTCAACCTTGGATATGAAGGTAAAGACATTTACAGACACCTTAGTGAAATGACTCTCGGGCTTGAAGAATTTGACCTTGCCATAAACTACATTGAGGAATATATGAAGCTCAACCCTGACGATCCGCTGGGCGAAAAACTCCGTGAATCTGCATACTTTGCAAGGGAAAACTACGCTACAGAAACTATTTTTGAAGTTGCCAACGAAGGGGCCATCAATAATGCCGGCCAGCAATGGGGAGCAGCGTTTCTGGAAAGTGTAGCTGTAATGTACGATGATCAGGCAAGAGTAGATGAGCAATTTGACATTGATATTCGGCTCCGCTACAATAATATTTTTTACTGGGTATGGATGTCAAGAACCCTGAAGGAGCGAATTGTGTTTTCCTCTACACGTGATTATGCATCGGGAGCAGATGGCTATTCCAATATTTACCAGGCCACCTTTAACCGAAGACAGGGTGACTGGGATCGTCCCGCCCTTTTAAGAGGGGGCATCAACTCCAACTATTATGACGGTTTCCTGTCATACGACAAAAAAAATGAAATCGCTTACTTTATGAACAGTGGAGGCCCGGCAGGCGATCGGGCTACCGCCGATATTTATATTGTAGAATATAACGCACAAAATGATTTCTGGGGAATCCCCCGGATTTTCCCATTCAACAGCGATGAGTATAATATCGGCTATCCGAGCATTTCGGATGATGGCAAAACACTTTACTTCGCTTCTGACATGGAAGGAGGTTATGGTGGATACGATATCTACAAAATCATCCAGGATGATGAGGGTAACTGGGGAGAACCTGCCAACCTGGGACCAAAAATCAATACCCCATTTAATGAGTCCTATCCGTATATTGCCGGCGATGTATTGTATTTTTCCTCCTACGGCCATCCGGGGTTTGGGGGGTTTGATGTGTTCTATTCCATCATTTCCGAAGACGGCGAATATTCGGCTCCTCTCAATATGGGTGTTCCTGTTAACAGCAGCGCCGATGATTTTGGATTTATAATCGATGAAGATTATACCCGTGGATTTTTCTCTTCCAACAGGCCGGGAGGCAAAGGTGAAGATGATTTGTATTCTTTCAGAATAGTACCCAAAACTTTTGCAGTACAAGGGCGGGTAACAGACCAGATTACCGGAGAACCGGTTGCCGGCCTGGAATTGTTCTTTTTTGATGATTTTGATGGCTTCTTCATGACCTCAACCAATGCAGAAGGATTTTATGAGCTGCCCGAGTTAAGTACCGATGTCAATTATTACATTAATGCTTACCCTGAAGGTTATCAGGAATTGACAGATACGCTGGCAGTAAGAGATCAATTGCTGGCCAACCGCTTTGAAGTAATCGGTGATTTTGAAAAGAATTTTACCCTGGTTCCTGCTGAACCCATGATCGCTGTAACCGAAACTCCTCAGGAAGAACCCGAACAGATTGAAGACCCTGTATGGGAAGAAATAATCTATCCTGATGAAGAGCTGGCAGAGGAAATAATTGCTGAAGAAATAATTGCTGAAGATCCTGAAATTATAGAGCAACAAGAGATTTCAGTACCAGAAACTTTTGTTGCTGAAGAGATAGTTATAGAGGAGAAAGTCGTTCAGCCTGCTGAAATCACAGAATTTACTTTAAGTTCTGATGGTTTTCCGGTAATATATTTTGATTTTGGTAAATCAGAACTTACAGACTTTGCTGTTGCACAGCTTGATACGATTATCAGATTTATGAGGAGTAACCCTGACAAAGGTATTATCATTCATGCGCACACCGATGTAATCAGCAGCTACCTGTTTAACCATTACCTGTCACAACAGCGTGCACGCAGCATCCTTGTGCACCTGAGAAGAAACAACATTGACCCGGCCAGGGTTTACGCGAAGGGTCATGGAAAAACCAGGCCTGTGCTGTTGAATGCAGAAACAGACAGGGAGCACCGACTCAACAGACGTGCTCACTTTGAGTCTATCCCCAACACAGAGTTGCAGGCATACCTTGAAGCGTCTTCCAGGCGGAGCTTCAAATATCTTAACTCTATTGAGAAGGAAGCCCATTTTGCTGATGGCGTAGAGTTCATGGTTCAGTTTATGGCATCTAATGTGCCGATAAACCCAAGGTTCTACCGTAAAATAATGAATAACCTGCCTCATGTGGATATTATTTACTATTACGACACCGACCGCTATCACCGCTATCTTGTAGGGAGTTTCAAAGAATTTGAGGAGGCCTTCGAGATGCAGCGCACACTAAGAAATCTTGGCTACGAAATATACGTAGTAGCTTTTGAAAACGGAGAAAGAATACCCGTTAGCCGGGCAAGGAGACTGATTGGAGAATTATAAAACCATTATCAACAGGAAAAACACAAATACTTTTCCTGAGATTATATGAATTAACAATTTTCAGTTATGAAAAGAAAACTAACACTACTTGCATTGGCCATTTTAGTATGGCAATTTCCGGGCAAAGCCCAGAACGATGTTCACTTCAGTCAATACATGTTTAATGAAATCATTTTCAATCCTGCCGCCATTGAGGTTTCCAATACCATCAACGCATCACTTGTAGCCCGACAACAATGGGTAGGATGGGAAAATGCTCCTTCATCACAGGCATTCAATGCAAGCACCTATGTTCAGGAGCTCTTTGGGGGAGTGGGTGTCAATTTTATTTATGACCGGCTGGGATACGAAAGCTTCCTTACGGCACGGGCATTTTATGCTTTCCCGGTGCAGGTAGGAGTATTGTCGAGCGTAACTTTTGGTCTGGGTGCGGGTATCGTAAGCCGCACGCTCGATGGTACCAGCCTGGTTTACGACAATATGAATGACCCCAATGCATTATACGGTCGGGAAAACTTCGTCAGACCTGATTTTAATTTTGGGGCTGAATATGTGGATCCAAACCTTACCATCGGTTTTGCAGCTACCCATTTGTACCGATCTGTAAAAGGCTCACAAATTGACTATGCGCCACGACACTACTATCTTTACGGAAAATATCTTTTTGAAGACGTTTTTCCTGCAGTAGATTTACAGCCCTACCTGTTGTTTAAAAGCAGCTGGTTTATGACCCAGTTTGATATCAATATTCTGGCCTATTATGACAATATGCTCTGGGGTGGTTTCTCATACCGCCTGGGGGATGCTGTTTCGGCCATGGCCGGATATTTCATAACCCCTGATATTAAAGTGGGGTATGCCTATGACTACGCC
>SLPR01000507.1 GCA_007131895.1 Bacteroidales bacterium
TTAGAGGGGTATCTTTATCAAATTCCGGAATTCCATAACAGCAGGCTACGTAAATTTCTGATTTTATGGCATGGGTGCTTGCTGAGTCTTTTTACAACAAAGGCACTACAAGCTATTCTTTACTGAAGCATTTTCAAATCGGCCAAAGCAACAGCAGCAATGGCCTCGATGACCACCGGCACTCTTAAGGCAATACAAGCATCATGACGTCCTTTTACTTCCAGTGTTTCCATTTTTCCCGTTTCTACACTGTAGGTTTTCTGGGCAATGGAAATGCTGGAAGTAGGTTTAACAGCCACCCTGAACACCAGTTCATTGCCATTGGTAAGTCCACCTGTGACGCCACCGGCATTGTTGGAAGCTGTGCGACCGGTATCATCCTGAATGGGATCGTTGTGTTCACTTCCTTTCATGGTGGCCGAGGCAAAGCCTGAACCAAACTCAATCCCCTTGATGGCCGGCACAGCAAAAGCAAGATGACTGATTACCGATTCCACCGAATCAAAGAAGGGTTCTCCCCATCCCAGGGGTATATTGCCGGCTCTGCATTCTACAAGGCCTCCCAATGAATCGCCTGCATCAAGGGCTTCCTCAACGGCTTTTTCAATATCTTCACGCCCACCGGCTTTGATAAGTCTGGCCTGCACAGCAACCGGGTTTACCAGTTTCTTTGCCACCACTCCGGCGGCAACAAGCGCCAGGGTAAGCCTGCCTGAAAAATGTCCTCCTCCCCGATGATCATTAAACCCCTGAAATCTTTTCCATGCTACAAAATCGGAATGTCCGGGCCGGGGTGTTTTTACCAGGTTATCGTAATCAGAAGATTTGATGTTGGTATTGCGAAACAAAATGGTAATGGGAGCACCTGTGGTATAACCCCTGAAGCACCCTGAAATAATCCCGGGCAAATCCTCTTCCTTGCGGGGAGTAGTGCCTTTGGCACCCGGCTTTCTGCGCTCAAGGTCAGGCAGGAAATCTTCTTCTGCAAGAGGAATCCCGGGAGGACAACCATCCAGGGTCACTCCTACCCCTTTTCCATGCGACTCTCCAAAAATATGTATGCGAAATATTCTTCCAAATGAATTCATTTTTTTTAGTTATTGGTTATTGGGGTTTAATGATGAATTATGAAGGATGAGTGATGAATGATTGACCTGTCCTAAAATACGTTGACTTTTGAAATTAAATTTTCTCTTTTCACTTAAAAAACCCGGATGCTTCCAGTTCCTCCGGAAGCTGGAAGATCCTAAGAGTCTTTAATCTCGTCTTTACTCTACCGTCTCCCCCCTCATTCATAACTCCTAATTCATAATTAAAAAATCCTACCTTTTCATTAATCATTAACAATTGACCATTAAAAACTCTCTATTCTCGAACTTCCTCCATATCCCCAAAAAAACCAGGATAAGATTTGTTCACTGCCTGGGCCTCATGGATAGTAACAGGGCCGTCGGCCAGCAATGAAGCAACAGCAGCGGCCATGGCAATGCGATGATCGTGATGAGAGTGTACTTCTCCGCTTTTCAGCTTTCCTCCCTTGATGAACATAATGTCTTTTTCAAGGGTAATTTCTACTCCCAGTTTTCCAAACTCCTGCTGTAAGGCTGCGGCCCGGTCGCTTTCTTTCACCCGCAGGCGCGAAACACCTTTGATGGCTGTAATGCCTTTACATGCGGCGGCAAGCACAACCAAAGGAGGAAACAAATCGGGGCAGTGTGTAGCATCAAACTCAAAAGCTCTGAGGTCTGACTTTTTCACATACACCCTGGTTTCATCCTGACTTAGTGTAGCACCACATTTCACCAGGGCTTCAATGATGGCCTTGTCAGCCTGCGCCGAATTTCTCATCAGGTTATCCATGGTGATTTCTCCTCCAATGGCACCAGCTACCAACCAGAAAGCTGCACCACTCCAGTCTCCTTCCACAATATATTCCCGCCCTGTATAATGAGCAGGGGCAAGCACGGTAAACTCTTTGTAATCGTTGTTGATCACCTCTGCGCCAAAATCCTTCATCATCTGGCAGGTGATGTCAATATAGGGTTTGCTTTTCAGGTTTTTTACCACGAATTCGCTTGTGCTACTTGCATAAGGTGCGGCAATAAGCAGGCCTGTAAGGACCTGAGAACTCACTGAACCATCAATTTGCAGGATTCCACCAGGGTAAGGACCTTTCACCACCACGGGTTGATGCCCCGAGGTGGTTTGGCATTGCACCCCGGCAGCCTTCAGCGAATTTTCAATCATATCCATGGGTCTGCCTGCCAGTGAGCCTGTCCCTTCAAGCTTCACCTCCTGCTCCAACACCGCAGCCACAGCCGAAAACATTCGGATCCCCAGACCCGATTCACCACAATCCAGGGGTTGAGAAGGAGCCTGAATTCCACCGGTTATTATTATGCGGTCTGTTTCTTTTTCCATTTTAACGCCCAGCGCCTCAGCCACCCTGATGGCAGCCTTCACATCATCTGAATCCCCGACATGAAGCAAAACTGATTTTCCTTTCGCGAGCGAAGCAATGGCAATGGCTCTCTGTGCAACACTTTTGGAGGCAGGTGCATGCAAATGGCCCTTTATTCTTTTCAGTTCAACTTTCTTTATCATAGGGCAAAGGATTTAAGGGATTCAATATCAGTTTCTTTCACAAAAGCTTTTCCGATAGATTCCAACAATATGAAATGCATGTGCTGCCGGTCACGTTTCTTATCTTTCAGCATGGCCTCAAACACTTTCTTGTTATCAATTTCTGCCAGCACAGGCAATCCATAGTTTTCCAGTATATTCAGTATTTTCTGGTATTCTTCATTTTTCAGATATCCCTGATGTGCAGAGTATCCGGCAGCGAAAACCATCCCTATCGCTACGGCCTGTCCATGAGGAATTTTGCTCACCTTTTCGATGGCATGTCCCCAGGTATGGCCAAAATTGAGCAGACGTCTCTCCCCCTGCTCCCTTTCATCGGCCTGTACGATGGCCGCTTTGATTTTTACCGATTGCGAAACAATGGTATTCAGTACATCAGGCTGAAGGTTTAACAAGGAATGCCGGTGGGTTTGCAGGTAGGCAAACTTTTCTGCATCCCGGATGAGTGCATGTTTTATCACTTCTGCCATGCCATTGCGAAATTCAGCCTCCGGAAGGGTGCTCAGCATAGCGGTGTCGCAAATCACAAAATCAGGCTGGCTAAAGGTTCCCACGATGTTTTTGTATCCTTCCAGGTTGACCCCGTTTTTCCCGCCCACACTGGCATCCACCTGCGCAAGCAACGAGCTGGCAACAAAACCGAAAGGGATACCCCGCATAAATGTAGCAGCCACAAATCCTGCAATATCGCATACCACACCGCCACCGATGCCCACGACAAAGCTGCTTCTGTCGGCCCCTTCATCGAGCAGCCAGCGGTAAATCTTTGCCACTACCGGGAAATCCTTGGACGACTCCCCCGGCTCAATAACATATACCGGAAAATCAGGGAATTTTTTCCCATGGAATTTGTCCACGTTTTCATCCGTAATGATAAAAACACCGGCATCAGGGATATAATTTTTCAGATTTTCAATAGATTCACCTACCAGAATCGCAGATGGGTTGTCTCTTCCTTCAATAACGATTTTCTCCATAAATGACGTTTGTAACTTTATAAAACAAAGTTATGTTCTTTTTTTGTTTGTACGCCATTGGTTTTGCTTCCACCGGTCTTTAATACTCCATTCTGAAGGCTCAGCGACTGGATGTGAATATAATTATATACTTTTTCCACAAAGTCTGGATCCATGCCGGATTGAGCACCCAGGGTTTTTACCTTGGTGAGTACCTCCTGCCATCTACCTGTTTGCAATGAATTCAAACCTGCCTCTTTTTTTACTTCAGCAATTTTGCTTGCCAGTTCCATCCTCACAGAAAGAGCCCATACCAACATCTCGTCCATAGAATCTACCTCTGCCCTGAGTTCATCAAGCAATGCTGTTTCACTGCTCTCAGGTGCTGTTCCAAACAACTCATCCATAAGCAAAAGGAAATCCCGGGGAGTAAGTTGCTGTGCGGCATCACTCCAGGCTTTCTCAGGTGTTGGGTGGACTTCTATCATCAGCCCTGAAAAATCGTGCTCCATGGCACGATGCGAAAGCTGCGAAATAAGATCTCTTTTTCCCGCAATGTGACTGGGATCATTAACCATAAGCAACCCGGGCATTCTTCTTTTTAATTCAAGAGGTATATGCCAGAAAGGCTGGTTGCGCATAAAGGATTTTCCCCACCAGAAAAAACCCCGGTGAATGGCTCCCACCTCTTTGATGCCTGTGCGCAACATACGGTTGATGGCACCTTCCCACAAATCGATATCGGGGCTCAGAGGATTTTTCACCAGCACAGGAATGTCAGTACCTCTGAGAGCATCGGCAATTTCCTGAATTACAAAAGGATTACTTACGGTTCTTGCTCCTATCCACAGCATATCGATTCCAGCTTTCAGCGCCTCTTCCACATGTTTGGGAGAGCCCACTTCTGTGGTTACTTTCAAACCGGTTTTCTTTCTAACATCCTGCAGCCATTGCAATGCGGGAGTTCCTATTCCCTGGAATGAATCAGGTGTAGTGCGAGGTTTCCAGACACCGGCCCTGAAATAATCCACCCTGTGATCCAATGCCAGTGCAGATGCAGCCTGCATCATCTGTTCGGGGGTTTCGGCGCTGCAGGGACCTGCGATAATAAGGGGTGTTTTTCGATTGTTCAGGCCGGAAGCAGATTGTCGGGCCAATTCGTTTTGTTGTTGGGAGATTTCCATTGCTTCGAATATTTGACGTTTATTTTTTGATTGTTTTTTGAAAATACTTGTGGTCGGGTCCGTTTATGTTGCACTCAGGAATAAAACAGTTTGGTTGCTTCATTATCGGGCACAACGGTCTCAGGCTTGTTGCTCCTGTAATTGAGTTTTTCATAATTCTTGTTGGAAGAGCGGATGAGTTCAAGCATTTGCAATTCATCACGGGTCTCCAGCAGGTATTTCATTTCCTGAAGTTTATGCATATAACGGTCGATATACTTAAGGATATTCTCTTTGTTTTGCTGAAAAATGGGAATCCACATACCGGCATCGCTTTTCCCTAACCTTATGGAGGACTGCAGCCCGCCACCACCCAGCTCTACCCAATCTTTATTGGATGGGTCGCCAAAATCTTCCATGGCAGACAGCGCATAGGCTATAAACTGGGGCAGGTGAGATACCAGTGCCAGTTGGCGGTCATGCTGGCGGGCATCCATGAAGATCACTTTCATTTTTAGCTCCTGGAGTATTCCCAGCACTGTATTCAATGCATTGGTGGCAGATTTCTGCGCATCGCACACAATGACCCTTGCATGCAAAAACAGATCTACATGTGCTGCCAGCGGCCCGCTATGTTCAACTCCCGCCATGGGGTGGACAGCTACAAAGTCAGCTCTGCGGGGATGTGCACCAGCTACAGCACATATTTCCTCCTTGGTGCTTCCCATATCCATCAACACCGCATTGTCAGGCATGGCATCAAGAATTGGAACAATAAGCTCTTTCACTGCATTTACCGGCACACACAAAACAACCAGCTGAGTATCTTTCAAGGCTTCCGTTAGTTCTTTGGCCTCATCTACCCCGCCTCTGAAAAGAGCTTTTTCGAGATTATCCGGATTGCTGTCTGCACCCGTTATATGGTGTCCTTGTTTTTTCAGGGCCATTCCCAGAGAGCAGCCGATTAATCCTGTTCCAACGATTGTAATTTGCATGATAAAAGTTTTATAGTATTTGTATTGTATTTTTTACTTTTCAAATCCTGGTAATTCTGTTGTTTCAATTATAAAACTGCCGCCTGTGTGTGGCACAAAAAAAGGCCCCTGCAAAGCAGAGACCCTTTTCTGGTTGTTCACATCCTGAACTACACCTTCACCGATCCCTGCCCCACAGTGGGTAGAAATAGTAAAAATAATATCCAAAAGAGAAAACTGTCTGTATCATCGTTAATAGGTCTTTGTGTAAATGGTGAAAACGAAAAAAGGCCCCTTTTAAGGAGCCTTCGTATGGTATTTTTATAAAATTACGGTTTATTTCATGCTATACCAAAGCTCCCCTGTTACTGTTAAAGTAAA
>SLPR01000073.1 GCA_007131895.1 Bacteroidales bacterium
CATGGAAGAAGACAAATACCTGTTTACCTGCGATTCCTTTGGCTGTCACTATTGCCATCACAAAATGTATGACGACCAGGTTGGCGAATTTGATGATGCCTTCAAATATTATTTTGATGTCATCCTAAAACCTTTCAGCAAGTTCATGCTCAAAGCCATTGACAAAATCCGCCCCCTGGAAATCAAGGGTATCCTTACAGGTCATGGCCCATTGTTACTTACCCAATGGAAGAAATGGTTAGACCTCTCAGAACAATATGCAAAGGAGGCATTGCTGGAGCCGGAAAAGAAACATGTTTTCATTCCCTACGTTTCGGCATACCACAATACCGGATTGCTGGCCGAAAAAATTGCCGAAGGCATCAAGTCAACCGGCGATTATGAAGTAGAAGTAGCAGACATTGAAACCATGCCATTAGGCGATATTGACGAAAGAGTCGCCAAAAGCAAGGGCATCATTGTGGGTTGCCCCACCATCAACCAGAACATCCTCTTGCCCGTGTACCGAATGTTTGCCGTTATCAGCCCCATCAGAGACAAGGGCAAGATTGCCGGTTCGTTTGGTTCTTATGGCTGGAGTGGCGAAGCAGTAAAACTCATCAACTCCAACCTGGAAAACCTGAAACTGGATGTTCAGGGCCCCGGCGTATTCATCAAATTTACCCCTCACGAAACCGAGTTTGAAGAGTGCTTCAAATACGGTCAGGAAATTGGTAAAAAACTGGCAACAGTAGATTAAATCTTCTGAGATAGTTTAAAAGGGCCACCTGTAATCATCCTTGCGATTGCCGGTGGTTTTTTTATCCGGATGCTTCCGGATCCTGCGGAAGCCGGAAGTATTGAGGCAGGTGCGTTGTGCAATGCATGTGAGGGTATGATATCAAGAACCAATGAAACACCCCCAATTGATTCTGCATAATGACAATTATCGCATGCATAAAAAATAAATGGGTTAAAACAACGTTTAACAGACGTTATAAACCCTTAATTTCGCATGGCAGGAATAAACATTACATTTACCCACAGAGTTTACCTGATGTAAAACTAAAGCAGTTGTTTTGAAAAACATCAACCTGAGAAACACGAAAATAGAATTCATTCGCAGGCAGGCTTCGGGAATGTTACTCATTGCAGTAATCTTTCTGTTGTTAAGTTCCTGCATGCCAGGCAAACGAACAGCCCGCACTTTCATTGAAAAAAAAGACCAGGTTGCCGTTATGATAGTGCCGCCAACTTACACCTTTCTTTATTACTACCCCTACAGCTATACATTTGATTCGGAGATGCCCTCTGAAGGAGAAGACATAGAAAACAGCCACTTTCTCAAAGAAATAGATGTTGAACGTGCCACTGGGATTTTCACAGATGCACTGCTGGAGAACCTAAGAAAATATGATATCAATGTGTTTTTACCTGAACAGTTTGACCAGTTCCTCTCACACGATGGCCAAAGATATATTTTTACCGTTGCCCAGACTGAAATGGTTGAATCAGACAGACAGCATACTGACAGAGCCCTTATTGATACCATCCTTTACAGACAAGATTTTATGCTGCGTACCGTAGAGCGAAATACATGGTTTGAATTTACTGAAGTTGACAAACAGGAAGATGAAGCAGGAATAAAGGTGCTGTACAGTACCTTTTTTACCACCGACAATGTGGACGGGCGGTTTAGATACAGGGGATTAACAGGTGAGGTTTTATATGAATACAGTTCCTACCTCATTAGCAAAGAAGATATATATAGTCTTAATCACTTTGCTGGCACAAGAAATGCAAGGTATATTTTTGATTTCCTGCTCAACAGGTACATTGAGCAAAACGCCAGACCCTTTCTTTCGCAACCTGTTAACTTTCGTTACATTCCCAGTCAGGATAAATTGACAAGGAGTCGCGATGACCAGCAGTTTATCATTATGCAACCATGAACCTCGCATCATTGAGAGGATTCCTTGCCACCAGGAAGTTTTAAGTTTTACAGGAAATAAAAAAGGAGCCTGGTCCAGGGAGGAAGAGAATAAAATTTTCTTTAAAACGCTTTATTACTTTTCATCGTCATCCTCCTCAATCTCGTGATATTGGTATGCCCCCATATCCACCCTTTCAGCCCTGCTGTTACCAAGAATGTCAAAGGGTATATCCACAGCAATGGAAGGATCACCGGCACCGATAGCGGGGCTTTGTTCCTGCAGCCTCAGGTCGTTATCAGATGTGCTTACAAATCGGGGTTGTTGATTAAACAGGCTGTTTTCAAAAAAAGAACCCAGCTGCTGATGGTGTGATGTTCGCACAAGGCTATGATCAAACATAAAATTTGCATGGGAATTATCCGGATAGATATCGAGTAAAATTTCCTCTTGCAAACTACCATAGATTATGGAGTTGCCAAAATAGGCTTTTTCAATATTCCTTACATTTACTGTTCCGGTAGTGTCCACGAAATAGTTATTAAAAACAATGGAGGGCGTTTGTCTTATGGCACCTTGCCAGCTGTAATAATTGCCTACGGTAAGATGACGGAAATCGTAATTTCCTCCATACTGAATTTTTATGGCATTTACTCCACAATCGGTTATTACCAGGTTACTGGCCTCCACCCATGCGCCTCTGAGTTCCAGCCCGGTTTGGTCCATTCCGGAGATTAGAGTATTTCTGATGCGTAAGGTGGGTTCGGAAAAGCTGCCGATTGAATCCATAATGATACCGTAGGTTCCATTCTTGATTACCGCATGGTTGATATCATGGTCTTTTGAGGTGGCTGAAAGCCAGATATACCCCCACTGCCCTGGAATGTTGCTGTAGGCGGGTTCAAGACGATCTCCCTGGATGGTAACAGGTTGTTCCATTGAGCCGTTAACCCTGAAAGAAGCCCCTGAGGTGAAAATTATGGCCGACCTGTGATGCAGATGCACATTGGTACCCTCTTCGATGGTAAGGGTTACATCGGGCGCCACAAACATTATCCCGTAAATAACATAAGGCTTGGGGCCGGACCAGACGGTATTTTCTGCCATTACATAATAATCAATATCATTGATAGAGTCATAAAAATTGGGACGGATAAAATGGGCATCCTGCCCCCAGGCCACCAGTTTTACATCCTGGATATTGTTGTTCACTTCAAAAACAATACTGTCGGTAATAATCAGCGGCAGGTCCTGCCCGGCAGGGTCTACGGTGACCTCCACAAAAACGAACAAACTATCGCGTGGACCAATCTCCAGATTCCTGATGCGCGTACCTGACCGACCATCGGCATTGATACGAAAATAAGAGCCTGAACCTCCGGCAAGCTCAAGGTTTGAAATCAGCACCCTGGCATTGTGGCGATTGTATACTTTAAAAAAACGGGTGGAAGATCCTACCGTGGTAAATACAGTATCAAACAAAAGCGAATCGGCGCTAAACTCCAGCTTCAGTGAAGGTGAGGTATCGTAATCGTCTTGCCTGCAGGACTGCATCTGCAAAACGAGAAAAAAACCAAGGACCATAAGGCCCGGAAAAGCCAGTCTTTTAAAAACCATAAAGGAGGTATTTACAAATAGATTTTCTCTCATTATAACTTACTGCATCCAACATTATTGCCTGCAAAGATAACAATAGTGTTTACTGCCTGGATTAACACTTTAGAAAAAAATACAAGAATTTATTTGTAGCACGTAAAATTAGCTTAATTTTGCAGGCTGTAAGCAGCTGTAAAAGGTAACATCAAAATTATTCCGGAATTTATTAATTGCATACTAAAACCCGGAAAAACTATTAACTACCAGTAAGAAAACTATTAACCGGAAATAAACCTCATTTTAAAAAACAGCATTCAACAAACATTTCAATTATAAACAGATGAAGAAAGATAAAAAAAACGATCAAAGCGAAAAAAACATTGTTGCAGTAGAAGAAGCACTTAGCAAAAGTGAACAGTTTATCGAGCGCAACCAGAATTTGCTCATTGGTGTAGTAGTAGCCATTGTGCTGATTATTGCCGGTTATATTGGTTATACAAGATTTATCCTTGAGCCGAGAGAACAACAGGCACGCTCCGAGATGTTTATGGCCGAAATGTATTTTGAGAAGGACAGTTTGCGCCTTGCCCTGGAAGGTGACGGTGCCAACCTGGGCTTTCTGGATATCATTTCAGATTTCAGCATGACTAAAACTGCCAACCTGGCAAGGTATTACGCTGGGATTTCATTTCTTAACCTGGGTGAATATGAAGATGCCATAGAGCACCTTCGCAAGTTCAGAAAAAGAGATCAACTCCTGGGAGCCATGGCATATGGCGCTATGGGTGATGCTTACCTGCAGCTTGATAACAAAAGTGAAGCAGCAAAACAATACAGAAGAGCCGCCAACCATCAGCCTAACCCATTAACCTCGCCTGCTTTTCTCATGAAAATGGGGATGGTATATGAATTGAAAGGAGAGCATAAAAGTGCGCTGGAGGCTTATCAAACCATTAAAACTGACTTTCCTGCAACCAACGAAGGACGCAACATAGAAAAGTATATTGCCAGAGTTAAAATGGCTCAAAAATAAAAATCCCGCACCCCATGTCTGAAAAGAAAAAAAATCTTTCTGATTACGATGTTCACTCGGTCCCGGATGCAACGAATATGTCTTTTGCCATCCTGGTATCAGAATGGAACCATGAAATAACATTCGCTTTGCGCGATGGTGCTGTTGATACGCTTAAGAAGCATGGTGCAGCCGAAGAAAATATTATCGTAAAATATGTCCCCGGAAGTTTTGAACTTCCTACAGCAGCCAAAATTGCAGCCCGGAACCTTATGGTAGATGCCATAATTTGCATCGGGTGTGTTATCCAGGGTGAAACCAGGCACTTTGAGTTTATCAATAATGCCGTAGCCAATGGAATCACGCAGGTAGCAATAGAAACCCAAATCCCGGTTATCTTTGGAGTACTTACTCCCGACACCATGGAACAAGCCAAAGACAGAGCTGGCGGAAAACATGGAAACAAAGGTGATGAAGCAGCCATCTCGGCAATCAAAATGGCAGACCTTAGTGACGATCTTACCTACAATGATGACCCCTGGTGGGATGAGCTGGACGAGGAGTTTTATGATGATGACGACGAGTTTTATGGTGATGACGACGATGATGATCTTCCCTTTGATGACGATGACGACAAGGAAGATTTTTCGAAACTGAATTGATACTATTTTCATAAATCAGGGTTTAAGACAATGCAATCCGGGATATAATCCCTGCGTAATCTTAAACCCTGATTTTTTATTTTACACTATCTACATATGGATAAAAACGAAATGCGCGTAGTGTTCATGGGTACCCCGGAAATTGCCGTGGCTTCATTGGACGCTATCCTCAAAAGTGGTTTTAAAGTGGTAGGAGTAATTACAGCTCCCGACAAACCAGCAGGTAGAGGCCGGAAAATTCAACACAGCCCGGTGAAAGAATTTGCGCTGGAAAAAGGGCTTTTTCTCATGCAACCAGAAAACCTCAAAAACCCGGAATTTCAAAAGCAATTAAAGTCACTCGAACCCCACATACAGGTGGTAGTGGCATTTCGTATGCTGCCCGAAAGTGTTTGGGCCCTCCCCACTATGGGCACCTTTAATATGCATGCATCACTCCTGCCCCAATATCGGGGAGCCGCCCCCATCAACTGGGCAATTATCAACGGTGAAACACAAACAGGAGTTACTACATTTTTCCTGGATAAAGAAATCGATACCGGAAATATTATTGCCTCGGTGAAAACCGATATAAAACCCAATGATACCGCCGGAACCCTGCATGACAAGTTAAAATTGCTGGGTGCTGAACTTGTAGTAGATACATTAGAGCAAATTCTCAAAGGAAAGGTTGAAACTACAGACCAGGCGCAATTTATCGACAACCCGACTGAGCTTAAGAAAGCACCCAAAATATTCAAAGAAGACTGTCGGATCAACTGGAATGAAAATGCAAGAAATATCTGCAACCTTATCAGGGGATTGAATCCGGTTCCGGGAGCATTTTGCGAACTGGATACAGGAGAAGAAAATAGATTCCTGATGAAAATATTTGAAGCCCTGCCCATCGCCAGGGAGCATGACCTGGGAGTGGGAAAACTCTTCTCTGACAATAA
>SLPR01000241.1 GCA_007131895.1 Bacteroidales bacterium
CCCGGCCAGAAAAAAGCCAGGAAGAAATTCCAATTCAGCAAACGTTAATTTCACTTTTGGAAAATTATTTTTAACATGGCAAGAACCAATTATAACGAACTTTTAGAAGCTGGAGTACACTTCGGTCACCTCAAACGTAAGTGGAACCCCAATATGGCCCCCTATATATTTATGGAAAGGAATGGTATTCATATCATAGATTTGAATAAAACCATCGCCAAAATTGATGAGGCCGCTGCAGCAATGAAACAAATTGCCAAATCAGGCAAAAAAATTCTTTTTGTTGCAACCAAAAAACAAGCCAAAGACGTAGTAGCAGAGCAGGTGAAAAAAATCAACATGCCCTACGTTACCGAAAGATGGCCCGGTGGTATGCTTACCAATTTTGCCACTATCAGAAAAGCGGTAAAGAAAATGGCGCTTATTGATAAAATGGGTACTGACGGAACTTTCGAAAATATCTCCAAAAAAGAAAGACTGCAGATTACTCGGGAAAGAGCTAAACTGGAAAAACAATTCGGTTCCATCGTTGACCTCTCAAGACTACCCGCTGCTATCTTCATCGTAGATATCATGAAAGAGCATATCGCAGTTGCTGAAGCACAAAAACTCAATATCCCCACATTTGCTATTGTAGATACCAACTCGAACCCCAATCAGGTAGACTTCCCAATTCCCGCAAATGACGACGCCTCAAAATCCATTTCTGTTATCCTCAAAACAATGGTGGAAGCCATTCAGGAAGGTTTAACAGAAAGAAAACTTGAAAAAGACAAGGCGCTTGAAGAGGAAGAAGAAAGAGAACTGGAAGCTGAAGCAGCAAAAATTGCCAAAGCCCAGTCACTGCAAGATGTAGAAGAGCTTGACGAGGATGAAAAAGAAGCTGCCAGAAAAGCAAGAAAACTGAAAGCGAAAGAAGAGGAGGATGATGATTCTATGAAGAAAGCATCTAAAGCTCCCAGAGGCACTGCTGCGAAAAAACCCAGGAAATAATCAGATATTAATTATAATAAAAATATAAATATGGCGAATATTACTGCTGCTCAAGTGAATGAATTGCGCAAGCAAACCGGTGCCGGTATGATGGATTGTAAAAAAGCACTGGTGGAGTCTGAAGGCGATTTTGAAAAAGCGATTGATATCCTTCGCAAAAAAGGACAAAAATTAGCCAGCAACCGTGCAGACCGTGATGCCAATGAAGGTGTTGTACTTTCTAAAGCCACTGCCGACAATAAAACAGCGGCTATCATTATGTTCAACTGCGAAACCGATTTTGTAGCCAAAAACCAGGAAGTAATTGACTTCACCAACATGCTTCTTGAGTTGGGCCTGGAAAAAGGATGCAAAAACGTGGAAGAACTCAAAAGCATAGAAGTTGATGGTAGAAAAGTGGAAGATAAAGTCATCGATATGATTGGTAAGACCGGTGAAAAACTTACCCTTTCTAAATTTCAAGTCGTAACCGGCGAAAGAGCTTTTGCTTATAATCACCCAGGAAATCGTGTTGCTTCCGTCGCTGCATTCAACAAGGATGTGGCTGACGAACAAACCGGTAAGGATGTGGTAATGCAAATTGCGGCGATGGCCCCTGTTGCCCTTGACAAGGAAAGTGTTTCGGAAGATGTAATTGCCAAGGAAATTGAAATTGGCAAAGATGTTGCCCGCCAGGAAGGCAAACCCGAAGAAATGCTTGAGAAAATTGCCATGGGTAAACTCAATAAGTTCTTCAAAGAAAGTACTTTGCTTAACCAGGATTTTTACAAAGACACCAAAAAAACGGTTCAGCAAATGCTTACCGAAACCGACAAAGATCTTACTGTTGTTGACTTCAAAAGATTTGCTCTTTCTTAGTCAAACAATATAATTCTTACGAAAGGGTCCAACGGACCCTTTTTTTTTGTGCCCGAAAGAATTCTACGGATCGTATTTCAATAATTTTTTCAGGGCAGATACGGAAAAAAGATGTAAACTTGCAACTTTGTGAAACTTGAATGAGCACTAAAGCTCACAAAAGAAGATGAAAGTAAGACCATGCAAGTTCCATTGAACCAACCGATCCCGCATTGCGGGAGAGCCCAGCAAAGCTGATTATGTAAACAAAGTACATTGGAGTGAAATCTATAAATCATCAAAAAATGAATACATACAAAAGAATATTACTGAAGCTCAGCGGAGAATCACTGGCTTCAGGTGGCGGACATGGTATTGATGCCCGCATGCTCAATGCCTATGTGGAAGAAATTAAGTCTGTTTATGAAAAAGGTATCGAGGTAGCCGTTGTTTTGGGGGGTGGCAATATATTCAGAGGAGTTAGCGGAAGCGGAAAAGGTTTTGACCGGGTGCAGGGCGATTATATGGGCATGCTTGCCACAGTTATCAATTCCCTGGCTTTGCAGTCTGCCCTGGATAATGCCGGAATAAAATCTGCGGTTTTATCAGGCATTGCCATTGATCCCGTTTGTGAAAGAATGAGTCGCAAAAGGGCCATAGGGTTGCTGGAGCAGGGCTTTGTAACCATTATCAGCGGGGGTACGGGGAATCCGTTCTTTACTACCGATTCGGCCGCGGCCCTGCGTGCCGTGGAGATTAAAGCCGATTTGCTGCTCAAAGGTACCCGGGTAGATGGAGTATACACCGCAGACCCCGAAAAAGACCCCAACGCAACCAAATTCAGTGAAATAACCTTCGATGAAGCCTACAAGCGAAATCTGAGAATTATGGATTTAACGGCCTTTACCCTTTGCAGTGAAAACAATATCCCTATCATCGTATTTGATGTACACAAAAGCGGCAACCTTAAAGAAATCATTCTAGACGGTAAAACCAACGGAACTTTGGTTAAAAATTAATGAGGATTACAGAAGTTATCCCAAAAACGTTATTTTTGCACGTAGCAAACAAAATATGTAACACATAAGCAACCCTGTTATGAACGAAGAAATCGCTTTTCTGTATGATGAAGCCGAAGAGAAGATGGCAAATGCAGTAAAACATCTTGAACGCGAGCTTTTAAAGATTAGGGCAGGAAAGGCCAGCCCCCAGATGCTTGACAGTGTAAAAGTGGACTATTACGGTACGATGACCCTTTTAACACAGGTTTCGAACATCAATACCCCTGACCCGCGCAGTATTGTAGTGCAACCATGGGAAAAAAACATGCTTGGACCCATTGAGAAAGCTATAATGGCTGCCAACCTGGGTTTTAACCCACAGAATGACGGCACGCTTATCCGTATTGTTGTTCCGCCTCTTACCGAAGAGAGACGCAAGGATCTGGTGAAAAAATCCAAGGCTGAAGCTGAAAACTGTAAAGTAAGCATCAGAACTGCCCGCAGGGAAGCCATTGATGCCGGTAAAAAGCTGGAAAAAGAGGGTGTACCTGAAGATGATGTGAAAAGATTTGAATCTGATATGCAAGAACTTACAAATAAATACAGCCAAATGGTGGATAAGTTACTTGAAACCAAAGAATCAGATATCATGACCATATAAAGAGAAACCGGCACATCGCCGGTTTTTTTTACCCACCGCAATTGCTGCAAATGGAAGGTAGCCGGTCTCCTGCAAGCAACACCTTCCGAAAATCCTGCATAGCCGGACTTTTCCAAAGCTCCCCGGAGGAAGACTCTACGCTGCCTGTGCTGTATTCCGGAATTTTATCGTAACAACAGGGAACCACCTCCCCGTCACTCGTATAGACCATATGACTCCATAATCTGAAGCAGCCCGATAGAGTATTCTTACCTTTTTCTCCGTCCTTATAACGGTTGTACTTTTTATTCAGGGGGCTAAACTTTTTTCTGCCACGGTCAGTATAAATCTGCATGCTTTTAAAATCGAGTTTGTCTGCTCCCAGGGTTCTTACGTATTTGCCCACATCTCCTATTTGATGTTCGTTGGTTTTATTAACCAAAAACTGAACTACCAGAAAGGGATAACGGGTCTGGGCCTCTTTTTTCATCTCCGACAATCGTTTTATGCCTGCTGCAACTTTTTCAATGCTGCCTCCCTTCCTGTATGCCTCATACGTCTCCTGTTCAATGCCATCCAGAGAAACAATCAATCTGCTAAGACCACTTTCAATTATGTGACGGCAATTCTTTTCATCAAGAAAATGGCCATTGGTTGAAATTACCGAATAGTACTTTTTCTCTGCAGCAAATCTGATGATGTTATAGATTTCAGGATGCAGAAAGGGCTCACCCTGGAAATACAGGTTGCAATAAAATGCACTCTGCCGGTGAAGCTCCAGCTTCTCATGGGCCACCCCGGGCTTCATAAGCTTTCGGTTGCGGATCACTTTTCCCTGGCCGGCCATACATTCAGCACATTTCAGATTGCAGACAGATGCAGTTTCAAAGCTTAGAGAAAAGGGTCCTGCCCAGATATATGGGTGCTTTCTTATCTGCGAGAGCCTGTAGGAAAACAGTATTTTAATGTAATTCCAAAACCTGCCGGGGGTTAGCTTTTTCAGCAACGACAAATTATCATGAAAATAGTTTCGGGGGTTAAATATCATTGATGGGGCATGTTTGAACTTATGGAGCAGAAAGAATCAGCCTGTGGCAGCCGTATTGAAAGAATCTTGCCAACTCTTAACCATTCTTGATTTGGTAATAAATTGTTTTACAATAATCCGGATAACACTGTAGGTGGGTATGGCCACAATCATTCCGAATACTCCGGCAATCATTCCCGCGATCATAAACACGATAAATATCTCCAGGGGATGGGTTTTCACACTTTTAGAATAAATCATGGGTTGTAAAACCCCAACATCGATAGTATTAACAATGATAAAGGAGGCGATAATACTTATAATAAGGGGTACCATCTGGCTCATAAAATCCATATGCAAATTCACAGACAGCCCCAGAAACACACCAATAAAAGTGGCAATGATTGGACCCACATAAGGTATTATATTCAGCATTCCGGCAAAAAAGCCAATTACCAGAGCGTTGGGCAAACCAATGATCCACATGGCAAGGCTTATCATTAAAAAAACAGATGCAAGATCGGTAAGCAATCCGGCAAAATACCTTCTGAGCAGCACTTTGCTTTCCGCAAGAATTTCCCTGGCCTCCTCTTTATGGGGAGTGGGAGTAAAAAACACGATAATATTGGAGAACAAATGCTTTTCCTTCAAAAAGAAAAAGGTAATGAAACTGATGGCCAGAAAACCGAAAAATATTTCAACAATGAAATTGATTACAGAGTTAAAAATCAGAGAGAATCGGTCAAAGGTAGCAATGGCAATCAGTTCTGAAATAATTTTACCGCTAAGGGTTTCTTCTGCGCTCAGCAAGGTCCATTCTTTCAACTGGAATTCTACCTGTGAAAGCGGATATTCAAGGCTTCGGCTCAGGGTGGCTATATCCAGCTCTGATACAAAAGCAGCCTGAGATGCCAGCAAGGGGAAGAAGAAAGCTACGAATCCCATAAAAGTTCCAATCATGAGCATCAACGTAAGGAAAGCACTAACCCCAAATGGGAGTCTTATTGAACCTATGCGAATTCGTTGTAAAAAATCGGCTACAGGCTGTCCCAGCAGTGATAAAACCACCGAAATGATGATATAAAGTACAATCCGGAAAAAAAACCAGACAAACAGGCCGGATAATACCAATATCAGCAATACTATGATATTTTTCAACGTACTGTTCATGACTCCGGATATTAGGCTATTTGTTAAAACCTTAACTGAGAATCAGAAATTCATCATCTTTTGAGGCCTTAATGTTTTCTTTATCAAGGTTTAAGAGGGCGTTTTCCTGATCGATCTTTAATTGCTTTTTCAATTCATCCAGTGAAGAGAAACGCATTTCGTCTCTTATGCGCCCGGCGAAGTGAAGGGTTATGTCTTCTCCGTAAATTTCTTCTGAAAAATCAAAAACGTGGGCCTCAATGGTCACTTTGCTTAAATCAAGGGTAGGACGAATGCCTATATTTATCATGGATTTAAACCATTGCCCATTGTGTTTGATTAAACCTGTATAAACGCCCATGGGGGGAATAAGCTTTCTGTTGTCGTCGGGTTCGATATTAATGGTTGGGTAGCCAAGTGTTCGGCCAATTTTATTGCCGTATACAAC
>SLPR01000374.1 GCA_007131895.1 Bacteroidales bacterium
CCTTTGGGTCTACCAGTTAATTTACATCTATTGTGCAAACGAACAGGTGAAGCATTCTTAGGGAGTTTTTGAAGTCCTTCATAATCCCCTGCAGCTTTCAGTTCTGCACGTTTTTTCGCATACTTGGCCACGAGTTTTTCTCTTTTTCTCTCGCGGGCTTTCATTGATTCTTTTGCCATTATCGGAATATTTTATTTTTTGACATTTTTAAATGGAATTCCGAATTCACGTAGCAGTGCATACGCTTCTTTATCGGTATTTGCAGTGGTAACAAAAGTAATATCCATTCCTGTAATTTTATTGATTTTGTCAATATCGATTTCAGGAAAAATGATTTGTTCTGTTACTCCCAGGCTAAAATTTCCACGACCGTCGAAACCTTTTTCATTGATACCTCTGAAGTCACGAATACGTGGCAGCGATACAGATATGAGCCTGTCAAGGAATTCGTACATTTTAGTACCGCGCAAAGTTACCCTTACACCGACGGGCATACCGCGACGCAGTTTAAAGTTTGAAATGTCCTTTTTAGAAGTAGTAGAAACAGCTTTCTGACCAGAAATAAGCGCCATTTCTTCAATAGCAGTATCAATTACCTTTTTGTCGGTAATTGCCATACCTACACCCTGATTTAAACAAATCTTGGTGAGCTTGGGAACCTGCATTACATTGCTGTAGCTGAATTCGGAAGTAAGAGCAGGAATGATTTCCTTTTCATACTTATCTTTAAGTCTTGGTATATAGCTCATTATTTGATTACCTCCCCTGACTTTTTAGAATAACGAACAGATTGGTTATCCTCGTTTAACTTTCTGCCTACTTTGGTGGCATTGCCTTTTGCGTCAACCAGCATTAGGTTGGAAATATGAATAGATGCTTCCTGCTTTACAATACCGCCCTGGGTATTGGATGCGCTGGGTTTGGTGTGCTTTGAAATAATATTGAGGCCTTCAACAAGAGCTCTGCTATTCTTTCTGTCAATACTCAGCACCTTACCCTGCTGCCCTTTGGAGTTACCCGTTATGGCCTTTACAGTGTCACCTTTTTTGATATGTAATTTGGCTTGCATAATTTACTAATGTTTTTCGAATTAAAGAACTTCGGGTGCTAATGAGACGATCTTCATAAACTGCTTTTCGCGAAGCTCACGGGCAACGGGGCCAAAAATACGTGTTCCTCTCATTTCTTCGTTGGCAGTTAGAAGTACAACGGCATTGTCGTCAAATTTTATGTACGACCCGTCAGGACGTCTGACATGCTTACGGGTTCTGACAACAACAGCTTTTGAAACGGTACCCTTTTTTATGTTCCCACTGGGGATAGCGTCTTTAACAGTAACAATGATTTTATCGCCAATGCCGGCATAACGGCGTTTAGTACCACCTAACACCCTGATGCACAAAACCTCCTTGGCGCCACTGTTATCTGCAACTGATAGTCTGGATTCTTGTTGTATCATAATTACTTAGCTCTTTCAAGGATTTCAACTAATCTCCAACATTTATTTTTACTCAAGGGCCTGGTTTCCATTATACGAACGGTATCGCCTATAGTGCACTCATTCTTTTCATCATGAGCCATAAATTTGGATGATTTTTTAACAAACTTCCCGTACTTGGGATGTTTTACACGGCGCAATACCTTAATAACAATGGATTTTTCCATTTTATTACTGGTCACTACACCGACTCTTTCTTTTCTGCTGGTTCTCGTTTCCATTTATCTAAACATTACTTTTTGATTCTTCAATGGCCCTGTTGTGGAGCTCTGTTTTTATCCTGGCAATGGTTTTCCTGTATAACTGAATCTTCATTGGATTTTCCAGGGGCGATACAGAATGGTTGAGCTTAAGCTTTTGAAGATGTTTCTTTTCTTCGTCTAACCTCTCTTTGAGCTCTCCGGTTGACATTTCTCGTATTACATTTGGCTTCATCTAATTAACGAATTTAGATCGTAAAAAAAGCAGTAAGCATTTATTTAATAATGCTTTAGAGGTCTTCTATAAACAGAGGCCCTTTTCAGTGGGGCTTGTTTGCACCGATCCTCTCCAAAAAGGCTGCAAAGTTATAAAAAATATTTAAATTAAATTGACTATTCAAAAACAAAATCTCTTCTGACAACAAATTTTGTCAAAACAGGCAGTTTTTGAGAGCCTAACCGCATTGCTTCCTTGGCTGTTTCATGAGTAACACCATCGGATTCAAAAAGAATTCTACCGGGGCTCACCCTGGCAACGAAATACTCCGGTGCTCCTTTACCTTTACCCATCCTTACTTCAGCTGGCTTTTTGGTAACGGGCTTGTCGGGAAAAATTCGGATCCACAATTGACCTTCACGTTTCATACGACGGGTAATGGCCTGACGCGCAGCTTCGATCTGACGGCTGGTAATCCAGCACTCATCTAAAGATTTAATTCCAAAGCTTCCAAAGGCTAGTTCAGCACCTCTTTTGGTGTTGCCTTTCATTTTGCCTTTCTGCTGCTTTCTGAATTTGGTTTTCTTTGGCTGTAACATTATTCAGTAATTTTTTTTTAATAACAATAAATGATATCGGTTATTTCTTGTTGCGACGTCCACCACCCCCTCTGAATCTGTCTCTGCCACCGGCACCAGGGCCTGCTCCTGTTTTGGGTTTGGTATTGTCTTCGGTGAAAGGAGTGAGTTCTTTTTTACCGAAAATTTCTCCTTTACAAATCCACACTTTCACACCAATGCGACCATAGGTAGTATGAGCTTCTGCCGTTGCATAATCGATATCAGCTCTGAGGGTATGCAATGGAATTCGTCCTTCCTTGTATGTTTCAGTACGAGCCATTTCAGCTCCACCTAAACGACCGGAGACAGTGGCTTTGATCCCTTCAGCTCCAAGGCGCATGGTTGCAGAAACAGCTGTTTTAACAGCACGTCTGAAAGAAATACGTCCTTCAATTTGTTTGGTAATGGTATTGGCAACCAATACAGCGTCGAGCTCGGGTCTTTTGATTTCAGAAATATTGATCTGAACTTCCTTTTGAGTAATTTTTCTCAATTCTTCCTTGAGCTTGTCTACTTCTTGCCCACCTTTACCGATAATGATGCCCGGACGGGCAGTATTGATGGTAACCGTGATAAGTTTGAGTGTTCTTTCGATGATAATCTTAGATACTCCTGCTTTGGCCAAACGGGCGTTGAGGTATTTTCTGATTTTATCGTCTTCTATCAGTTTTGCCTCATATTTTTTTCCGCCGTACCAGTTGGAGTCCCATCCTTTAATGATGCCCAATCTAAGTCCGATTGGATTTGTTTTTTGTCCCATTCGAATTATCTTTAATTGTTTGTATTTTTACTATCTACGACAATGGTAACATGGTTGGATCTTTTTCTGACCCGGTAGGCGCGACCCTGGGGAGCAGGACGCAAACGCTTAAGCATTCTTCCACTATCTACAAATATTTCTTTCACGAAAAGACTACTTTCTTCAATCCTTACGCCTTCGTTTTTTGCCTGCCAGTTGGATATGGCACTCAGCAGAAGTTTTTCCAGTCGTAAAGCAGCCTCTTTTTTAGTATACTTCAGTATTGCCAGGGCTTTATCAACTTCTTTACCTCTAATAATATCTGCAACAAGGCGCATTTTCCTTGGAGATGTTGGGCAATTGTTAAGTTTGGCAATATATTTAGTCTTGTTTTCTTCTTTGACTTGTTCAGCCCTAAGATGTTTTCTAGATCCCATTTTTCAGTATATTTATTTTTTGCCTTTATCTTTTTTACCCGCATGACCACGGAAAATACGTGTGGGGGCAAATTCACCCAATTTGTGTCCTACCATATTTTCGGTCACATATACAGGGATGAATTTGTTGCCATTATGAACGGCAATGGTTTGACCTACAAAATCAGGAGAAATCATTGAAGCTCTTGACCAGGTTTTGATAACAGTTTTTTTGGTACTGCTGGCCATGGCAAGAATTTTCTTCTCCAGTTTGTAATGAATATAAGGTCCTTTTTTTAATGAACGGCTCATAATATGTTTTTTTTCTGTTAACTAAGATTATTTCTTCCTTCTTTCAACAATAAGTCTGCTGCTATCTTTTTTCTTGTTGCGTGTTTTATACCCTTTTGCCGGAATACCATTCCTGCTTCTTGGGTGTCCACCGCTGGCGCGACCTTCACCACCACCCATTGGGTGATCAACTGGGTTCATGGCAACAGGACGAGTTCTGGGACGACGACCTAACCAACGGCTACGACCGGCTTTTCCACTCATCTCATGCATGTGGTCGGGGTTAGATGCACTACCAATGGTAGCTTTGCATGTAACCAATACCATGCGGGTTTCTCCTGAAGGAAGTTTTAAAATAGCATATTTACCGTCTCTTGACATAAGCTGAGCATACGTGCCGGCACTTCGGGCCATTTTTCCACCTTGTCCGGGTTTAAGCTCAACATTATGCACAACAGTACCCAAAGGAACCTTACTCAAAAACATAGTATTGCCCAGGTCGGGGGTAGCAGTTTCGCCAGACATGATTTTCTGTCCTGCCTGCAAACCATTGGGGGCAAGAATATACCTTTTTTCACCATCAGCATAAACAACAAGCGCAATACGTGCAGAGCGATTGGGATCATACTCAATGGTTTTTACAGTACCTGGAATACCATCTTTGTCTCGTTTGAAATCAATAAAGCGAAATTTCTTCTTATGACCTCCGCCAATATAACGCATGGTCATTTTACCTTTACTGTTTCGGCCTCCTGATCTGTTTATACCAACCACAAGACTTTTCTCAGGGGTGGAGGCGGTTATTTCGTCAAACGCACTGATAACTTTGTTACGTTGACCTGGAGTGGTTGGTTTGAATTTTCTTAAAGCCATCTATTCTAAATATTGCTGTAAAAATCAATAATTTGGCCATCTTCTACCGTAACGACAGCCTTTTTTATACTGTTTTTTCTGCCGGACATAATTCCGGTTTTGGTAAAGCGCGATTTGGCTTTACCCAGATAATTCATGGTGTTGACTGATTCGACCGTAACGTTATAGGTTTGTTCTACGGCGGCTTTTATCTGATTTTTACTTGCCCGTTTGTCAACAACGAAACCGAACCGATTGGGAAACTTTTCAGTAACCGCGGTCATCTTTTCGGTAATCAGTGGCTTAATTAAAACGTCCATTTTCTTAAGTTTTTTTAGGGTCGATCTTTTTCCAACCCAACGATGATGATTATAATTTTAAAAGGGTATTTTCTACTTCTTTGAGTGAACTTTCAACAAATACAAGATGCTGTGCATTGAGAATCTGGTAAGTGTTAATATCAGAAGCGATGGCAACCCTGGCCTTGGATAAATTCCTTGAAGAAAGCATAATGTTTTTGTCAGCTTCAGGAATTACCAGCAATGATTTTTTATCAAGCATGTTAAAGCGCTCAAGCAGTTCAATATATTGTTTGGTTTTTGGGGTTTCAAAACTGAAATCTTCGAGAACCAGAATATTATTGTCTTTTACTTTATAGGCAAGCGCCGACATACGGGCCAGACTTTTAACTTTCTTGTTTACTTTAAAGGAATAATCTCTTGGTTTTTTACCAAATGCGCGACCACCACCTCTAAGCAAAGGAGATTTAATATCACCTATACGGGCAGCACCAGTACCTTTTTGCCTGCGCAACTTACGGGTACTTCCTTTTACTTCGTTTCGCTGCTTGGTGGCATGAGTACCTTGTCTCTGATTTGCCAGGTATTGCTTAACATCGAGGTAGATAGCATGATCATTGGGCTCAATGCCAAATATACTATCATTAAGATCGATGGTTTTGGCGGTTTTATTACCATCTATGCTGTATACTGCTAACTCCATCTTTCTAAAATTAAATATGAACCATTAGGACCGGGAACAGATCCTTTAACAACTATAATATTCTTTTCAGGAATGATTTTCATTACCTGCAGGTTAATCATCTTAACTCTGTTTCCACCGGTTCTACCAGCCATTCTCATTCCTTTGAATACTCTTGAAGGCCATGATGATGCACCTAATGAACCTGGCGCTCGGAGGCGGTTATGCTGGCCGTGAGTCGCTTGTCCAACCCCTGCGAAGCCATGTCTTTTTACTACA
>SLPR01000289.1 GCA_007131895.1 Bacteroidales bacterium
ATTGGGCTGATAAATGCCAATGTCGATGTAGGTGATGTTACTTGTTTTTTTTACCTGCGGAGTGCCTGTATCGAAAGCCATGGCGGTGAAAGTCTGAAATGCAATTGCCAAAAGCAGTGCTATTGACAAAGGCAGTAAGCTTTGTAACTTTTTCATAATGGTTTATATTTAATATGGCAAAGGATTTATTCTAAAAAATTGAGGTTTTTTTATTGCGCACAAACATTACTAAAAAAGCCCAAAAGACAGAATTTCCCGGTTTGTTTTCCAGAGTCCAATGCCGGAAAAATGAGGTTCTAATTCGCAGAAGAGATAATATGATTAAGGGAGGTTAATTATATGCTAAAATAAACAAAAATATGGTTAAATAAACAACAAATCGAAAAATACCTCTTATTTATAATCATTTTAAATAGTAAAGGGGTTTGGGTTTCGAAGGGTGCATAATGTGGCGAGGCTGCTTCAGATGGCCGCGAAACTCAGTTACATAAAATATGAATACTATTGTCTCATAAAATCACTGGAAGGCTGACCCGAAGTCGTGCATACACTATTGGAATATTTGAAGTTATACTACTCTTATGGCACCTGCGTAGCCACTCCACTGTTGGGGTTCCAAATCTCATTTATATCCTGGGTCTGCACCTGCCCATTGAGGTCGAAATCACCGGCCTGGTAGCCGCTTTGGCCTGACTGCAAATTCCAGACTTCATTTTTATCCTGGGTTTGTATCTGGCCGCTGCCATCTCCATCACCGCCAAACATGCCGTAGATACCGTTGCCCAGATGTTTCTGGCCCTGCAGATAGGCCTGCTGGATGCCAGTGGTGAAATCCCATCTATAAATGCCATCGTTGAAAAGAAGCGGTTGTGCAGACATCACAGCCAGGTGATTGCGATGATATGCCACAACAAAAAGTTCATTTTCCGGCTGTATATTTACCGTCAAAGGCTCTCCTGAAAGGCCAGTCAATTTACCCGTATTAAGAAGCAATGCCGCGCCTCGCCAGACGATAGTTTCCACATCAGCCTGGGAAACATCGGGGGCATCGCGCAATTCCAGCAGCACCCAATCCACAACGTCTTCCGGTAAACTTTCGGCTACCTCACTGCCGGTGTAGTACCACGCAGGCTGATCATTGCCAAAATAAGGTAATTGTGGAGCAAAAGGCTGACTTAGGGGCACCAGACCAGCATCCCGCAAATTTGTATGCATGAGCGCTTCTCCTTCAGGAGCGTAAGGGCCTTCCAGAACGAGGGTGATATCCAGTTGATTTGCTGTTTCCGGTTCGAAAGTCAGGATAAAATCATCCAGGTACCAATGGTTGATGTTATAGGAGTTGCCCTCAAAACGGATTCCCAGCTGCACAGAACTTGCCTCTGCGGGCACACTGAAACTGAATTGATACAACCCCTGAGAAACATCAGCATTTACGAGGTTTTCCCAAATTGTATTCCAGCCCTTTGTGTTATCAAATCTCACATCAATAGCAGCAATTTCTCCATCATTGCCACCCGGCCAGTTATCGAGGTATTGCTTGAAGCTCAGTGTCAACCCTTGTTGTCCTGACAAGGCTACCGGGTAAGAAACCACACGACTCAAACCACTGGCAGCAGGATTCCAGTAAAGTTGAAGCTCCGGCATTTCACCACCTGCATCGGTTGTATTACTCACAAACCAGTTATGCCCGGCATCTCCCGTTCGCATCCAGCCCGCAGGAAGTGCACCATCTGAATCTACAAAGAATTCTTTCATAAGGACTCCTTGCTCCCCTGCAAAAACCCATAACCTGGCCTGCAATCCTTCCCCTGCGCTGTTAACACCTCTGATGCTGTAATTGTACATCCCTGCCTGCGGAACATCGCTGTCCTGGTAAGATTCCATTGCTCCGGGAACAGGTTCCTCAAGGGTATAAATCAAATCGTTGTTGCGGTATAATCTCACCTCTGAGAGCTCTGTCAGAATCTCACCTGAAAATGTATTTGTTGGATTACTCCAATGAATGTTTACTTTCAACTCATCATCTTTGCCAGCTTCAAGAGCGAAGCTTTCAGCAGCACCCGGAGCATCGGGATGCGCAAACAAGACATATTCTCTTATCCAGTCTTCAAAATAGCTCACCCTGGCATATACCCCCGGATAGTCTGCCCAGGCACAGCCATTACCCCAGCTGGTGATTCCAGCAAGCAGGTATCCACCTACCCCATCAGGAACCACAAGCGGACCTCCGCTGTCTCCCTGGCAGGCATCTACCCCACCCTCAGGATATCCTGCCAGTAGCATATCAGGGGTAATCAACGCAGCAGGATAACTGCCAATGTTATCGGTTATGGGTACCTGGGCTGCCTGCAGAATATTGGTTCCGGCCCCGCCCCATGACAATGCCCCCCAACCTGTAATTACTGACATTACTCCGGCATCTGCCAAACCCTCTGCGGCCAGTGCCTGGGTCAAAAGCGGTATTGCACTTGCATTTTCCCCACTCAAATCCAAAGGAGAGGAAAGATAAAGCAATGCAATATCGTTGTTGTAATTATTGATGCTCTGATAGAAGGGATGCGGAATTTCAGTCTGCACTGCGATGGTCTGCCCGGGTTGTGTTTTATTGGTAACTCCCGCCCTGATGCGTATATTGGAATATATTCCCAGGCAATGGGCAGCCGTGAGCACCCAACGCCCATGAATAATACTTCCTCCACAAAACTGCTGATTTCCGGAGGTTAATATGGCAACCTGCCATGGGTAATCTGCAATATCAGCATCAGCACCTCCAACAATTTTTCCTGAACGCCACCCGTGCTCATGGAGAAAAACTTCCATCTCGGGGGAAATATGCTCATTGAGACTGTCCTTCAGGAGATAGCTCTCCTTTTGGTGTTTTCCCGGTTCAAACTCTTTGTTTTCCATTTGCCCAAAACTCCCCAACCCTGCCAGCAGGATCATACTAATGATAACCGAAGATCGCATAACTTTGTTATTACTGAACGATTTGATAAATTACAGGGGGGGAGAAATCATTTCAAAGATAAAAAATAAATTTATTACTACAACAGGAATAAAAACCACCATCAACATACTTGTGTGCCGAAGGATAGTATTCAGGTTAAACCGGCATATTGCAATCATTTCTTTTTAAACCGGAGTTCTTTTTCTTTGGCAAAAGTATTCAACTACTCATTTCTCAAACACATTACACTAAAGGCATTATCTTTTCCCATATATTCACGGCTGATATCAGCGCGCTGATGGGGAATAAATCTTACCCAGGCATGTGTATCAGAGTGCGGGGTGGAGGTCCAGATCTGGAACCAGGTGCCGAAATTCAGCCAGAACCCATTGGGGTGCCTGTGCCCACCGGGAAGTGCTGAATAACCGAATAAATCGGTTCCGTATTCGGTTGCATGTGTATTCCAGCGCGGGTGCTCAGAGGTGAGGCATCCATCTCCCAGGGGTGAATTCATCTGACGGCATGACTTCAGTGCGTTTCCTTCATTAGTTCCCCGCCAGCCTGTGGTTGTTGCGTTATAAGGAAATGAAGTTTCGCAACCGGCATATCCCAGGGTACTGCAAACGAACTGCTCAAGCTCCGTTACTTCGTCGTGTGAAGGCAGATGCCAACCTGCAGGACAAACATCAATGGCCGTTTGCCAGTTATATAGTCTTCCGTAGTTCGTACAGTTGGTTTCATTGTTTTGAAAACACCAGCTGTTTTCTGCTGCATAGTTCAGGTTTTCCTTCAGCCAGCACTGATCGCCTGCGAGCACCGTATTGTAAACTTTACCATCACGGGGGTCTGTAAAGGTTTCCATACCGGGGCAGGGTTGATAGGTTCCCTGACCAAACCCGGCAACAATATTTACATCATGACCCGGCATAGTGAATATGTAGGAGTCATTATTGCTCAAAAGTTCATTGTCTAAATACCAGCCTGTAAAGTAATAACCAATGCCGGCCATTGCCGAAAGCAGAACTTCGCGCCCCTCAGGGTAGCTTCCTGCACCATATATTCCCCCTGCTTCGGGGATTTGGGGAATCAGCTGGAGGGTATGTTCAGGTAATCCGAACTGTGTGTCGCGCAGGCAGCGGACACTGAAGCCGGCATTTTTTCCGGTTCCTCCTCTTCCTATTCCACCCCCACCTACAGTGATGTGTCTGCGGTAAGCGGCTGTTTCACTTGTTTGGGTTGAATTCCAGAAATAAACGTTGCTTCCCAGGTACATAAAACTTCTGGTACCTGAGCGGGAACCGCCTGGCAGGGCAGCAAATCCAAATTCATCTGTACCAAAAACGGAACTCCAGAAATTCCATCGCGGGTGCTCTTCCGTATCGCAATCATCGCCCAGGGGTGAGCCCACCTGCCTGCAGGATTTCAGCTTGTTACCCACATTTTGAGTAGTAATATCATTGTAATTATGGATAAGAAAGCTGGTAAGTTCCGTCCATTCGCTGTCACTTGCCAGATGCCAGCCATTGGGACAGGCATTGAATGCGGCCGGCCAGTTATATAGTACGCCGTAATTCTGATAATTTGCGTTGGCAATGGCCTCATTAACATCAGAACCATTATATCCGTGAACATAGAAATGCGGAACCTGATAAGAACCCTCAGCACCCGGAGATACTTCCGGGAGGAACCTCAGATCTTCCTTCAGCCAGCATTGCTCATTGATGTAAACAGTGTTATAAACTCTTCCATCGCGCGGATCAGTGAAGGTGGGCATACCGGGACAATGCTCTCCCTGGCTTAGACCGGGAACCTGAGATGCCAGTCCGCTGTTGGGATTCCAGATATTGTTTTTGTCCTGCGTCTGCACCTGGCTGTTCAAATCAAAATCGCCTGCCAGATAGCCGCTCTGCCCCGACTGAGGATTCCATACATTGTTTTTGTCCTGGGTCTGAATCTGACCATTGGCATCGGCATCTCCCCCATAAAGGCCATAAACTCCGTTTCCCAGTTGCTTGTGACCCTGCTTCCAGGCCTTATCTGAACCGTTACTAAAATCCCAGCTATAACTGCCATTAACATTTTCAAGAGGCTGCGGTGTCATTGCCGAAAGGTGATTGCGGTGATATACCACCACGAACAAACCAAATTCAATATCTACATCGAAGGATAACGGTTCACCATCAAGACCTGCAACTTTACCGGTATTGAGCAGAAACCCTGGTTTGCGGGCTCTGGCACTGTTGGTGTAAGCAAAATCACCCTGTGAAGCATCGCGCACTTCCACCAGCACCCAGTCAACAACACCCACCGGAATATCTGCAACCGTTTCATTTCCCGGATAATACCAGACAGGAATTACATTTCCGTAGTATGGCAGAGAGGGCTTGAAGGGCTGAGAGAGTGGCAGCAGGTTATTGTCGTGCAATGCAGTATGCATAAGAGCTTCCTTTCCAGGGGTGTAGGGTCCCTCCAGGATAAGGGTCAGGTCAAGCGTAAAAGAAGTACGTTCATTTCCGGCTGGTTGCTGTTTTACTTCAGAATTATTACCTCCATGAACAATAAAATGCAGATCAGAGGAATTAATTCTCTGATCGGAGCCGACACCTACATAACCGGGTTGAGCATTTACGTATAGCCGGTTGTTAATATTCAGAGCATTGCTAAGATTAGCAGATACATGAAGGCGGGCATTGGGGTTAGTTGTTCGGGATGTCATTTCAGTGCTACCACTAATCTGAATACCCGGCCATCGATTGGGTTCGGAAAAGACCAAAGGTGTAATAGGATATATTTTTCCTGGTTTTACCCGGAATAACCCATTTACAATCTGAACAGTTCTAATCCCGGACCAAATGGCGGGTCCAGCGGTAGATGTACTGTTAACCCGAAAAGTAAGGTTAAAAGAACCATTAAGCGGATTTTCATCGCTATCAGCAAGTCGTTCCTGAAAAACAATTAATCCGGGAACTTCATCTGATTTCTCAGATTCCGGAAGAGGATGATCTTTTTTTCCAGGTTCTTCAATCTGAGCCACAGATGAGATGCACCAGACCACCATCATGGCAAGAAAGGATACTTTTTTCATACATTTTTTTTTTTGCGGTTTCCTTTTGTTTCCTTATTGTGAATGTGCACCAATAAAG
>SLPR01000487.1 GCA_007131895.1 Bacteroidales bacterium
CAGCATTAACACCACCACCTGCAAATCCACCCAGAGTCACATCGTAAGGAGATATTACTACCTGAAACTGCTCAATGATATCGGGTGAAAAAGGAGAGATGCCCGTTTGGCCTGCATTGGTGCCGGAGCTTGCAAGTCCAAACACGTCATTATTTACTGCACCATCAATGTAAATGGCATTAAAACGGTTATTGGTTCCAGCAAAGGAAATTCCGTCTCCGTAACCACCTGATTGTGGTGTAAGTCTAAGAAAATCGTTCATATTTCTGTTGATAGATGGCAGATTTGCAATCGCATCAGCATCAATGTTGGTACTGGTGCCAGTGTTTTGTCCTACGGAACCGGCTGTTGCTGTAACAATTACTTCCTGTAATACCTGTCCTGCTTCTACCATTAAAAACAAAAGACTTCTTGTTTCACCAAGAGATAATTGCAAATTTGTTAGTTGATCAGTTTCATATCCTACATAAGATACTGTAAGTGTATAGGGTCCTCCAACGCGCATATTGGGCAGGTTGAAACGCCCATCCGAACGTGTTGTGGTGCCATAGCGTGTTCCCGTGGGTCCATGAACAGCCACTACGTTGGCATCTGCCATAGGTTGGTTCTGCATGTCCATTACCATACCTTCTATGGCCGCAGTGGTTGTACCCTGCGACCATGAGGTGTTTTGTATACCCATAAGCATTAACATGCTCAAAGCGAAAAACAGTAATTTGGTTCTTTTCATTTTTCGTTGATTTTTGTTGAATTTGTTTTTGTTGAAATTAAAACTGCAATAAGGTGTTGTTAATCGTTGAGAATTGCAATGATTGATTCTTTCATTTCACCTGCAAAAATACACAGTCAGCTTTTTATTACCATCCTTCCGGCTTTATCTTTTCCTTAGGATTGTGTTAAGCTAATGTTAACAAATGCTGTTTTCGGAATGCAACCGCAAAATTAGAATGAATTTCTTACCCACACCTTTTTGTTCACTATTATTTATTAACATGTTTTTCGTTGTTTTTTAACACCGCTAAAGCAAGCCTTTATTAACAAAGCATGAGAGGTCCTTTGTAAGTAAATGATAGTCATTGTGTTAAAAAGAAAAAGACAGAAGGTGTTATCAGAACATGATAGCAGGTCGTCGAAGGATGGTGGGAGTTTTCCCTTTTTTCAGGGTGAAGGCAAAAGTTGAACCTATTCCCAGGGTACTTCTTACATTGATGGTTTGTTGGTGTGCCTCAATAATATGTTTTACTATAGCCAGCCCAAGTCCAGAGCCTCCTTCTTCAGGTTTCCTGGTTCGGCTTTTATCACCCCGGTAAAACCGCTCAAAAACCCGTGGCAATTCTTCCCTGGGTATTCCGGTTCCACTGTCTGTTACTTCCACCAGAATGTTTTCATCCATATCAAAGAAGCTGATTTTGGTTCTGCCGTTTTCAGTTCCGTATTTTATGGAATTGACGGCCAGGTTGGTGATTACCTGCTGAATGCGCTGCCTGTCGGCCACCACATATATGGGGTTATCGTAGTTCTGGGCAAGAAACAGTCTGATATTTTTCTTTTCTGCCTTTATTTCCAGCAAATCAACCACTTCATTGCACAAGGTTACGATATCAAATCGCTCCATTTTCATCTCCATCTCACCAGCTTCCAGCCTGGAAATAGCTTCCAGATCTTCAATGATGGAAATCATGCGGTCAACACTTTTTTCTGTTCTTTCAAGGTATTTCCTGTTGATGGCGGGATCATCCATGCCCCCGTCGAGTAAGGTTAATATGTAGCCCTGAATGTTAAATATGGGGGTTTTTAATTCATGGGAGACATTCCCCAGAAATTCACGCCGGTAAGCTTCAAGTTTTTTCAGGTCATCTATTTCCTGTTTTTTTCTCTCGGCCCACTCAATTACCTCCATGTTGGTCTGTTCAATGATATCCGTTTTGCTCAGAATCGCTGTCTTTTGCTCGCGCCGGGGTGTTTTTAACTGGTGGATGGTTTTGTAAATGAGCCTGATTTTTTCGTATATAAATTTATCCAGAATGTATTTGTATACAATAAATGAGACAGGGAAAATAACCAGGTTGGTAATTACGAAAACTCCTGCATTCCATTTGGTTTGGGAAAAGTATCCGGCCAGTGTATAAACCACCGAAAATGCCAGCATGACAATAAGTGATGCAAGCAATGATAAGCGCTGTGACGTAGAAAGGTTCATAGAATAATCAGGTTGCAATTAAAGGAATCAATGGAATATCCGGCAAAAAAATAACGCACATATAAGCAGAAATAACCAGGGAGATGCGAAACAATACATTAAGAAACATCAAATTTGTATCCTACCCCTTTTACTGTTTTGATGAGTTCTATCCCTATTTTTTCTCTTAGTTTGCGCACGTGAACATCGATGGTTCGATCTCCTACCACCACATTGTTGCCCCATACTTTTGAAAATATCTCTTCCCTGGTGAATACCTTGTTGGGTTTGGATGCCAGCAGGTTGAGCAATTCAAATTCCTTTTTGGGAAGTACAATCTCCTGATCCGATTTAATGACAACGTATCTCTCATTATCAATAATGATGCTCCCCACTTCCAGGGTGTTGGTTTCTTCTGCTTCCACATTGGCCGAATAGCGTCGTAGCAATGCTTTTACGCGGCTTATGAGCAAAGCAGGCTTGACAGGTTTTGCAACATAGTCGTCAGCACCAGCTTCAAAGCCTGCCATTTGAGAGTAATCTTCGCTACGGGCTGTGAGAAAAATAATGATGCTGTTGGCCAGCTGGGGTATTTTTTTTAGTTCATGGCATGTCTCCATTCCATCCATCCCGGGCATCATCACGTCAAGTATGATGAGATGCGGAAGGATTTTTTTTGCTGCCTCTATGGCACTCAATCCATTGTTTTCTGTAAAAACCTGGTATTCTTCTTTCCGCAGATTATAACCCATAAACTCCAGAATATCCGGCTCGTCGTCCACCAGAAGGATTTTGTAGTCACTATTCTTCATCAGCAAATAATTTGTTTAAGTAATTGACTCACGCCTATTGGAAAAGCTTGCTTGAATGATTGTATTCTGTCATCGGATTTTGTTTACAACAAACAAAGGTAATTATATTTTCAATGGATTAAATCTGTTTTGCAACCTTATGGCCTAACAATCAGTATAATTAAATTACAGCTAATGATTTATTAATGTAAACTTAAACCAGCGGCATACACGATGAGTTTCAGAACGTTGTTAATGAGCCAAACCGATAGTACAGAAGCATCAATTTACTGTTATGGGAGTTTTTGTAATCAGAAGGTCAGCATCAATGTTCTGTTTGCATACAAACTCTTAGAATAAATCGTATTTTTGATCTATAGCTTTTCACTGATTCAATATTTGTTAGCGTGAAAAAAAGACATAAAGCATTACTGGGCCTTGCGGTTATTTTTATCGGCATACCATTCGTTTTATGGATGGCCTGGCTGTTAACAACACCCAGGCCCATATCCATTTTTATAATGGACAAAACCTCCTATACAGAATATAAGATAAGGCACCGGGCCATAAACTGGGTGTTAAAACATTATCGGTTTGTAAAACCCAATGGCAAGGACTATAGTCCGGAAGTTGATTACTATGGCTTTTACCCCAGCGCTGACGCAACCTATACCATAAGAGATTTGACCGGGTTAAACCCTTTGGAAATCAACCGCCTTTCTAT
Source organism: Bacteroidales bacterium (assembly GCA_007131895.1). Taxonomy (GTDB): domain Bacteria; phylum Bacteroidota; class Bacteroidia; order Bacteroidales; family UBA7960; genus SKVR01. The sequence goes on from SLPR01000487.1 coordinate 3,695, forward strand.
TCAGTATCATGCAGCTTATTATGTGGATAGCTATGGAGTTTATTCCAACATGTACCCTGTTGAAAATGCTGATGAGGGGCCGGTTGAAAAAATATACGGAGGCCTGTCGCGGGAAGATTTGCTTTTTCTGGAATACATGTTGAAAGCAGACAAACTCATCATGGCCGAATTTATATTTCTTGCTCCACCTACAAAACTGGCAGAAAGAAAAAGAGCAGAACAATTGTTGGGTATTGAATGGCAGGGGTGGACAGGAAGGTTTTTTCATTCACTGGATAAAAATCATCCTGACAGGTTTTTACCGGGATGGATTCCAGAGCTTTATGAAGCCCAATATGGTGAGCCATGGGAGTTTGCTACGGCAGGTGTTGTATTTGTGCATGAAGACCAAACCCTGGTTGTGCTTGAAGAAGATTTTCATTTGGGCAGTGCGCTGCCACATATCCATACCGATGCAAATATGCGTAAAAAATACGGGGTAGTTGATAAAATCAGCTACCCCGGTTGGTTTGATATTACCCTTCCTGCATCAGAAACCGCAAGAGCCTTATCGTGGTACGAGTTTGATTTCACTGCTGAAGGAGAAGCATTAATGAACCGGCATCAGATTCCCCTCAGGTTTCCCGCCGTAATCTTTGATGAGTCGCCCGGGCGCATGTATTACTTCGCCGGGGATTTCGGGCACAATCCCGTGTCAAGAAGGTTCGTAAGGGTAAAAGGGTCAAGGTTTGTTGAGCTTTTCCTGGCAGATCTTAATGACCCTACCGACAAAAGCGGATTCTTCCTGGCGTATTATTTACCCCTGGTAAAAAATATTCTTGAGAAGTATCAGGCAGATGTTGTTGCTTTTTGAAATTTAATGCAAGGCAAGAATTCGTTCTTCCTCCTTAAATTGCGGATAGGGGCTATTGTTAACAATCCTGCTAATTTGATTTTCCAACCCTGATATAGATGCAGTAGTATTGTTAAGTATTACCACCAATGTGTTTTCAGGCAGTCGAACATAAGCTGTTCTGAAGCCTTTCCACCAGCCATTGTGGTAAATGATGTCTTGTTCGCGGTTATTTCTTATCCTGAATCCAAACCCATAATTTATTCTGTAGCCGCTGCGTAAGCGTCCATTTTCAAAAGCAGATTCCTTGGTTTCCTGCGAAATCAGCAGGTTTTTTTCCAGCGCATTATCCCATTTCAGTAAATCTTCCGTAGTGGAAAAAATGCCTTTGTCTCCTGTAATCCCATCATTAAAATCCACAGGTATTTCTCTTAATCGTCTTCCTGCCCTCTCGTAACCTCTTGCCAGGCTTGAAACGGCGCCTATTTCATCGAGGTCAAGGCCGGGATGAAATACAAATGAATTTTCCATCCTCAGAGGGGTGAAAATGTTGTTTTGCACAAAATCTGCAAAACTTCCTCCGCTGATTTTTTCTACCATCATGGCCAGGAAAGCATAGCCTGTATTAGAGTAACTAAATCTTCTTCCGGGTGTAAAATTCAGGGGAAGAGAATGTGCGTTGATCATATCCAGCATGTCCTGATGAACCGGGAGGTGTCCCTTTTTCCAGTAATTGTCTATGATGTAAAAATAGTTTTGAAGACCCGAGGTGTGATTAAGTAAATGCCTCACGGTGATATCAGGGTAGGGAAATTCTGAAATAAAGGCCGCTACAGTGTCATCCAGGTCTACAAGACCTCTTTCATGAAGTATCAGAATCGAAAATGCAGTAAACTGTTTGCCTGCTGAGGCTAGCTGGAAAATGTTGTTTTCGGTTGCAAATTCTGTTCTGTCATTAAAGCGGGCATGACCTCTGCTTTTGTTGTAAACCGCCTCGCCCTGATGGGCAAGCAGCAAACTGCCGTTGAATCCCCGCCTTCTCAACAAACTGTCGAGAGACCTTTCAATGTAAGCTTTATACTCCGGGTGAAATTCAACCTTTGGCGTAAAATACCAACTCAATTCCTCCGCTATAGGTCTGCCGTCCGGTTGCTTCTCAACGGCCTGATGATAGTTGCCTATAAGAAGAAATAATGCAATGAATAATACACTGCGTAAAGAAGTAAAAGTAGATATAATATTCAGAAGAATTGACTTCATATTGCAATCATGTTGTTGGGTGATGGAAAAAAAGAGCGGCAAGTGCACAAAACCCTGCTTGAAACTGCTTGTCTGTTCGTTTCTGTGGCAAATGTAAGTAAAAGATAAAGATAGATTTTGCGGGTTATACGGTTTTAAAGCAGGTGAAATCAACTGTGTGCATTCGGCTCTTCTTCCGGGTTTTGACAGGGAAACTGTTTGAGCAGCTCAAACCTCTTTTTATGTCGGTAAAATTGGCTTGTGAGTCCAGAAGCTTAATCCATTAAAAATA
>SLPR01000093.1 GCA_007131895.1 Bacteroidales bacterium
GGTACATTGACTATCCGGCGTTATCGGGGATTCCGATCGCAAGGGAGGAACCGTAAGCTCGGCGAAGCCAATCTCTAACTTGTATAGAAAGAACTTCCATTGAAAATCAGAATACTTGATTTCAAACAGGTAATTTCTTCCGGTTATTTTACGCAGTTAAAAGCAAGGAAACTACTGTTATTATTGCCTTTGGGGTTACATACCTTTACGGATGAAGAGAAGTTTCATTACACAATTCATCAAAAGGCATTATGGCTACACTCATACGAATTTCACTGCAATTCATCGCAGTTGCACTTTTTGCATTTTCTGCCAGCGGGTCCAACACACCAACCATTGAAAAAACTGCAACCGAAAATTCCCATCAAAAGGAACGGGAAGATGTTATTGTTCTATATGAAAATTTCGAGAATGGACTTCCCTCCGGCTGGACCCAGCAATATATCGAGGATGTGGATGGCTTTTATGCCCACTGGGACACCCGCACCGGAGCAGGAATCATCTCTCCGCCCAATACCATTGGTGTTCCCGACACTGCTGCTGTTGGAAACAAGAATCTTGTTTTTCAGATGCAAAATACTGGGTACGTTACCCGGCTTATCACCAACCCTATCGATTTGGAATTCATTGTCAACCCCGAGCTTTCTTTTTACCATGCCCAGGCCGAATGGGACGAAGGATTCCTGGATATGCTTACCATTTATTACCGGTTGGGTCCCGATGGCCCATGGCAGCTGCTGGAAAGCTACCAGCACCCTGTAGAAGTCTGGACCCATCGCGCACTGCCTCTGAACAACCACGAATCTGACAGCATGTACTTTGCCTTTGAAGGGGTGAGCGGTTGGGGATCCGGCATTTGTATTGACGAATTAAAGATTACCGAAACCGGCTATGTGACCAAAGAGCTTGACAACTTTACCACTGAACAGGCCTCTCTGAACTTTATGCCCACCGGCAGCACCAACAACCCCATCCTGATGTCTACCCTCAGGGTTACGGGAAACACAGGAAACATAACACTGGATCGCTACCAGGCGCATTCTCTGAATACCGACGACAACGATATATCAGCCGTAAAACTGTATTATACAAACCAGGAGCATTTTAACAACTCAAATCTTGTTGCACAGGCCGATGGCTTTACAAACGGTGTGATAACCTTTGAAAACATTGATCTGGATTTGCCCACCGGATATTTGTATCTGTGGCTCACCTACGACATTGCTGCAGATGCTTCGCACGGAAATTATGCCGATGCTTACATTCCTGCAAATGGCATTATCATTGACGGAGAGAACCTTCCTGCCGAAAATCAAAGCCCTCCGGGCAGACGAATTATTTACGAAACTATTTTTTATGATGATTTTGAAACCGACAAGGGATGGATTTTTTCGGGAGAATGGGAAAGAGGAGAGCCCCAGGGGCTGGGAGGTTCTCATGGTCATCCGGGAGCTTCATATGCGCATACGGGAAACAACATCATCGGTACCGACCTAAGCGGATTGGGGGCTCATCCCGGCGATATGGAACCTGCCATCGGATACATGGAATATGTAGCCATCTCTCCTCTGTTGGATTGCTTTTATTACAAAGATGTAACCCTTACTTTTCATCGCTGGCTCAACTCAGAACCCACCGACAAGGTGTGGATTCATGTATCGGGTGATGGAGGTGCTACCTGGCATAAGATATGGGAAAATACCGACTTTAATAACGCCCCGGGCTGGTCGCCACAACCCTACAGTCTAAGCCATATCAACCGGAAGGATCAGGTAAGAATCCGTTTTGGTGCCGGCCCCACAGATGACACCAACCACTACAGTGGCTGGAACATCGACAACCTGGTGGTAACCGGAACATACATAACCCATGACGTGGGTATTACAGCATGGGTGGGTCCGGATGAAGCGTGTGGTATGAGCGATGAAGAAACCGTAAGGGTATATGTGAAAAATTTTGGTGCATCAGCCGTAACCGACCCTATCCCACTGGGGTTTTCACTGGATGGTGGTACTACATGGCATATGGACACTCTTTATCAAAACATCGCGGTAGGAGACTCGTTACAACATACTTTTGCCCCCAAAGCAGATTTTTCCACACCCGGCAGGTACGACAATATCATCGTAAAGACTTTCTGGGAAGAAGATCAGGACAACACCAACGATGCGCTCCATCATGCTGTTTTTTCCATACCCTACATCACACCTCCCTATAGCGAACTATTCCTTACCAATGACGGCCTCTGGACGGGTTATGGTGAAAACAGCTCATGGGAATGGGCCACCCCCCAGGGAAGCGAAATCAACACTGCCCAGTCAGGTACCAAAGCATGGATTACCAATGCCACAGGCACTTACAACCCTTCGGAAGCCTCGTGGCTGGAAAGCCCCTGTTTCAATCTTGCGGAAGCTGAAAACCCCGTTATAGAATTTTACCTCAACATCCACTCCCTGGAAAATACTGATGGGTTAGGCATTCAATACACCCTGAATCAGGGTGTCAGCTGGCAAAACCTGCAGGTTTCTGACCCCTCCCTTTCCTGGGGATGGTATGATGATACTGATGAAATTTCCTCGCTGGAAGACCATTTCGGCTACCCTCACGGATGGCATGGCGACACTCCCGGATGGCAGCGCGTAAGAGCCGTTCTGGGACCAGAAGTAGCAGCAGAAAGCCATGTTAAATTTCGCCTTGTGTTTGCCGCTCAGGATTTTGACCCGGTCAGCTATCTGTGGGAAGGAGCAGGATTTGATGCATTTGCACTCTTCGAAGCCCCACACGACGTGGGAGTTTATGCACTGGAAGAACCCACTGACAACTGCGAATTAAGCCAGGAACAGGAAGTTACTGTTGTGGTTAAAAATTACGGTATCAATACAGTACCTGCCGGAATGGAGATTCCTGCCGGTATTGAAATCGGAATACTTCCCGGGGCCTATGAGTTTTTTACCCTGGACCAGGATCTTACACCCGGAGCAACTACCCAATTCACCTTCGAAACATTGTTTGACATGAGCGAACAGGGTGTGCATCCCATCACCGCCTTTACCATGCTCCCGGGAGACAACGACTTTTACCAGCCGGGAGTATTTAATGACACCCTAATTACCCATGTTACCGTGTTCGGATACTCCGAATTCACCCTCGGACCCGACATCTACACCAGCACTCCCGATACAGTTGTGATTGATGCAGGAACAGGTTTTGAAACCTATCTTTGGCAGGATGGCTCTACTTTACAGACATTTGAGGTAGTTTCAGCGCATTCAGCATTTTATACCGCAACCGTAACAGACAGTAACGGATGTGCTGTAACCGATTCGCTGGAGGTAATTGCAAGAGATCTCACCATTATTGCCATCACCCAGCCTGTGAGTGATTGCGAACTATCAGACCAGGAGTATGTAACAGTTAAAATTGCCAACACCGGCCCTGACCCATACGCTACCGGCACAGAGATACCCGCACGGCTGTTTTTGAATGGATCGCTTCATGATGAAACAAGCCTGGTTTTAGAAAATGACTTACTGCCAGGAAGCGAAGCATTCATCAGCTTCCAGAATCCCGCAGACTTATCGCAACCGGGCGAATACCAATTTGCTGTAATCAGCGATCTTCAGGATGCCAACCCTGACAACAATGAGCTGGAGCAAAGCATTTTCGTACACGGTTTTCCGGAACCCTTTATCGGAGACACCCTTTACACGCAGGATCATGAATCCATAACGCTGGATGCCGGCCCCGGGTATGTTTCCTACCTGTGGCAGGATGGCCATGATGGACAAACTTACCCGCTGACCAATCCCTTGTCGGCCTGGTATACCGTTACAGTTACCGATGAGTGGGCCTGCCCGGGCACCGATTCCGTATTGGTGGTCACCTACGATATTGAAATTGCAGAATTGCTGGAACCGGTTGAATCCTGTGAGCTTTCGGAAGAAGAACAAATCGGCATCAGGCTGATAAACCACGGACCGGAAACTTTCGCCCCGGGTCATGCCTTTGCTTTCGTGCTGGAAATTCAGGAAGAATTCATCAGCCAGGATACCCTTTTGCTACAGAATAGCTGGGCGGCAGGAGCAGAGATGGAATTTTACTTTTCCACAACGGTAAATATGCAAAACGTTCAGACTTACAACTTTCTGGTCTACCAAAAACACAGGGATGCCAATACAGACAATGACAGCCTGGCATTCTCGGTAATCGTGCATGGTTATCCCGAAATATCTCTACCTCCTTACATAAGTACAGAAAATCCTGAAAACATTATGCTGGACCCCAACCCCGATGAGACTTTCCACTCCTACCTCTGGCAGGATGGAAGCACCGAATCTGTATATGATGTGCAAAACTGGGGCGAATACTGGGTAGAGGTAAGCAATGAATTTGGCTGTTCCTCCACGGCAACAACACAGGTTTATCCTGAAATGATGGATCTTGCCCTTGACGGCATCCTTTCACCGGAAGCGGTTTGTGCCAACGAGCAGGAGGTACTGGTAAAGATTGCCATCAGAAATGCCGGCTATATGAATATTGAGCCGGGTACTGAGCTTGTGGTTTCCTACCATCTGGATGGTATATTGATAGCAGAGGAGACCGCAACCACTGTCAATAGCATGGACCCAGATGACGTAATATACTATACCTTCCAGCAGACTTTTGCCGTGGTGAATGGACACGCACCAGCCATCACAGCAACCGTAGATTTCTGGGCAGACGAGATTGAAGAAAACAACTCGCTGACAGGCACTTTCGAACTGATACCGCTACCTCAACCCTGGTTGGGAGAAAACATTTACACCCTCAACCCTGCAGGAATAGAGTTAAGCCCGGGCGAAGGATTTGAATCTTACCTGTGGCAGGATGGCTCTGAGGAAACTACTTTTGTAATAAGCAGCGTTCATTCAGAAACCTACAGCGTTACCGTATCTGACACTACAGGCTGCTTCAATACAGCATCGGTGGATGTGGTAACATTCAACCTTGCCATGGATTCAATAGTATCTCCCCAAAGCCATTGCGTTCTTACTGAAGCAGAAGAGGTTATGGTAAAAGTGTATAATGAGGGATACGACAATTTCCAGCAGGGGCACTCCATAACCCTGGGATATCAACTGGAAGGTCATACAGGGGTTGTGCAGGAAGAATTTACCCTTGAAGCACCCTGGCCTGCCAACAGCTACAAATACTTTAGCTTCGCGCAGCCGGTTAATTTGTCTTCCTCCAGCAACTACAACCTCTGGGGATTTGTGATTACCCCCAATGCATTGCCGGAAACCGATACCCTGGTCAGCACGATTGAAAAAACCGCCGTACCCGAAGTAAGCCTGGGTGCGCATATTTATACCTCCCGGCCCGACACGGTAGTGCTGGATGCAGGTGCAGGCTTTTCCTCCTATTACTGGCACGATGGGTACGAAGAGCAGGTGTACCATGTCTCCAATTATGGATGGAAATGGGTGTTTGTAACAGACCAATACGGTTGTACCGGCACAGATACCACCTATGTAGGGTATTTCACAGACGTAATCCAGCTGAATGCGGTATTCAGTTCCATTGTATATCCTAATCCGGCGCGAGGCATTATCACCATAGAGATGGAAAACATTCCTTCAACGGGTGTCACCATGGAGTTTTCCGACATAAACGGACGCGTAAGAATCCGGGAACAATTAAAAAGCCATGCTTACTTAAGACAATATGTAAACATTGCAGACCTCCCACCCGGAGTTTATTTCATCCACCTGTATTCGGACAATCTGAGAAAGTCACATAAAATAACCATACTGCCATGACCTGAGGTCATGAAAAGCACCCCGATTAATTGTTAAATGTAATTCTCTTCAAGTTTTCACAAAACGTTAATACCGGGTTAAAAGACCGGCTTCGTCCGGTCTTTTTCTTTATTTTGCTTTTTTAAATGCGCAACAACTACCATTACTGTCAGTGTAATCTATTTAGATTTCTCCCTTTGGTCGAAATGACAAGTCCTTTAGTGCTTTGCGGTTTGGGTTGGGGGGGGCAGTTGGCGGCTTCGCCGCCA
>SLPR01000364.1 GCA_007131895.1 Bacteroidales bacterium
AAATTCTGAAAAGGAAAAACAGTTTTGCTGCTTGATAAATGCAGATAGGTATAAAGCAGAGACAGTTGATTCACTGTCTCTGCTTTTTTGGGTTTAAGTGGAGTTGTGCGTATTGCTGTTCATGGAAATAAATTAACGTTTTATTTGTTTGTTTAAATATTATTATCGATATTTACCGAAGGAAAACAAATAAATTAAAAGTCAGTTTGTTGGCTTCAGAGTTATGTCTGCAAAGAGGCTGCTGGTTTCTTTGGGATATTCTTCTGCCTGCTGAAGACGCTGCTTACGATCCATTAATTTGGATTCTATATCTCTACCCCCCGGAGATACCATTAACATCACCTCTTTTATTTTCTCTGGCTAATAGCATTCTGTTTATTATCAACTTAGGTTGTGAATTATCACACATGATGTGATTGTTTCATGCTATATTCTTCGAAATAAAAATATGTCCGCCGAATTCAGACAGATGGATTGCCATCTTTTGGTTTAGATTTCATTTTTATCCTTAACTATTAAGACCCGTATTTCCAATAACCTAATAAAGCGATCCCATGAAAAAAGCATTTCTTGTTTTGGTTTTTATTGTCCTGGCATCCTGGCCGGCAGTTTCCCAGAGCGGCTCTGTGACCGGTATTTCCGTTCTGCAACGCACCGACGGGAGCGGAATGATGGATATCCTGTTTTTCTTAAATGGCGATGAACCCCTTTACGAAATTTACCTGGAGGCCAGTCTTGACAATGGGCAGACCTATATTCCCATAGACCCGGCGTATGTGGATAATTTACAAGGACCCTTAGCATCAGGTGAACTGCACCATCTTGTCTGGCATGCCTACAGCAGCTTTCCCGACACCTTTAGCGAAGAGGCAAAACTCATGATCATGGCCATTTCTGTTACGGGGGGTGGCGTTCCTTGTCCGGGATTACCTTATTTCACGGATGCTCGCGATGGCAACGTGTATTATACTACTTTGATTGGCGATCAATGCTGGATGAAGGAGAATCTGAATTATGCTGCTGAACTTAGCTTATGTTATGATGAGGATTATGTGGGTGAAACCTTTTGTGATAGTTATGGCAGATTGTACTCATGGGAGTGGGCCATGGATGGCGCGTTGTCCAGCGATTCAGTCCCGAGTGGAGTACAGGGTGTTTGTCCGGCTGGCTGGCACTTGCCCAGCGATGCAGAGTGGCAGATCCTGTTAAATTATCTGATGAATGAACATGACTTATCCAATGAATGGTGCGAATTGAACGGAGTTGCCAAAGCTTTAAAATCGTGCCGGCAGGTCAATTCACCTCTGGGGGCCCCCTGTGCCACAGCTGAGCATCCCCGCTGGGATGATTTCTTCAATGATGAATGCCTTGTTACTTTTTATGGTACCGATGACTTTGGGTTTTCGGGCCTGCCGGGTGGCAGATCATGGAGTGGTGATGGGTACGAGAATATTGGAACCCATGCTTATTGGTGGTCTTCTACTATGACTGAAGGCGGGCGGGCATTTGGTCGTGAGCTGCAATACTATAACGGAACTTTTTACCAAATACAACCCTATACAAATCTTTCCTTAAGTATTCGTTGTATTCGTGATTAGTTATGCTTGCACATCAAAAAACCTAAAAAAGAAATATTATGAAAACCTACATATTTACCCCCGTAGTTTTTGCACTGTTGCTTATGGCAGCAAATATTTGCAAAGCCCAGGATACCATCATCGGTTATTCTGACAATTACATTATAGACACCCGTCTGGAACTCCTGACAGGCACTGTTACAGATGCTTCTAATGGGTCTGGTATTGGTGCTGCCCTTATCCTGCTTACCGGACAAAGCCAGCATTTTGAAGTGTACAGCAATGATGAAGGCAATTTCCAACTCGGACCCGCCGGAACCGGCATGTATGTGCTTAACCTTACCAAACCGGGTTACAACAGTATTACTGAAAGTGTAAACATAACCGGAGAACCAGGACAAACACTGGATTTGGTGATGGATCCTGCCGATAACTTTACAGTATCCATTAATCCCTATCTTACGGTCAATGCAAATAATGTTTCAGAAAACCCAACCAATTATTTTAGACTTACGGGAGATGTCAATATAAACGAAAAGCTGTTTTTTGGTGGCGAGCTCATTGTGGATATGCGGCAAACAACCAAGTGGGTCTCCGGTTCAGGGACTATTTATGTGCCTGATGTGGACGGGCAGAATAAATATATTTCTGATGGAAACAATGTATTCAGCTTGTATGCAAAAAATATTGATCATGGGTTGTATGCATCCGGGCCGGGATCTTTTTTCCCCATGCCTTCTTTGATAGGCGGCTTTCCCGTAAAAGCAGCAGCCATTGTATTGCCGCCATCAAGCGATGATGTGGTGGTAAAAACCATTCCCAATCTGCCCTATCCGGTAGATGTGGTTTTTGAACGGTACCTGTCTCTTGGCCTTCCCACCAAAAATCTGCTGGATTATATTTCTGCAACCTTTGTTTACACCGTTGGGGGCACTGAAAACATTGAAATCAACATCAGCAATTTAAGTGCAAACCTGGGTCCTGTAGGTATTGAGAATCTCAATCTTTATTACTATTCTGACTCCCTGGTATATGGAGGAAACCTTACCCTGAAGATCTCGTCTGAAAAAAAGGATAAAGATCCCGCACCCGATACTACCAAAGTGGTAATAAAAGATGAATATGGCGATTATCTTACAGAAATGACCATGGAGGAGCTTATCGGGATTATGCAATCCAGGAACATATCTACACTAAAAATCTTCATGGGTATAGAGTTTGTGTCGGGAGCGTTGAATAGCCTTGAAATTGGGTTTTCAACAAACATCCCTATATTTACCACAGGTTTATTTATTACCTATATGCAGGGAGGTGTGCATGACCTGGCTGCAGGAAACTGGTTTCTTGACGCGAACGTTGAAATTGAACCCGGCCCGGCTAACTCACCGGTAACCTTAGCCGGGAATATTATGATACAACCCATGGATGTTTTCAAAGGGGGAGGAAATGTTACGATATTTGGTATAGATGCGGGGGGCAGTTCCTTTGAATACAACAGACCCCTGAAGTCTGTCAGTCTTGAGGTATATTACCTCGCTTACATGGGCATCCTCAGGGGAGATATTTATGCCGGATTACAGGGCAGCCAGTTTACCGGTTCGGGACTTATGACAGTGAAAACGCCCAATATCCACTGCTCATTCTTCAGACCCTGGCTGTGCTGGATCTCCTGGGCAGGAAACCGACATATTGGTTCCGCCCAGATCGATATCAACAATACCCGCATGCAATCGATGGTGTGGGTCAAAGCAGGCAAGCTGGGCACGCTCTCTCTGGCACAACGCCTGGAATACGGAAGCGGTTTTGATTACTATATCGGAACCAACTATAACCGCATGGTGAAGTTGTTTAAAGGCACAAGGGATGGTATGCACTTTGAAAACTTCCTGGTTCCGGAAAATACTGCATCCATCATGATTAGTGCCAATGACACGCTTACCTATGAGATGTTTGATTTTACAATAATGAGTCCCGACAGCATTTATTATGACCATACTTACGAAATGTACGAATGTTTCGAAGATCAAGGCATGTGTGTAATGGTCATCAATCTGCCCATACCCGGCGAGTGGGACTTTTTTACTGATTATGAAGGGAATGTCAGTTTGTTTACCCAGGCACTGGACCAGGCTCCTACAGCCATGCTCAATCAACCTGAAGATCGCAGAACCCGAAACAATGACATCTCTCTTACACTTAACGATTACAGCGATACGCTCAACGTGCAGGTCTATTATAATTCCCACAACCGGGAATTCAATGGCACGCTGATCAATGAATTTACCGTGATCAACAATGCTACGCTTAATTTTACCTGGAACAATGCAGATGTGGCCAATGGTGAATATTTTATTTACACCCGTATTGATGATGATAAGAATGCACCGGTTTTGCAATATGCCCCCGGCTCAATATGGGTTGAAAACGGTCCTTCTGTTTTACCACCACAAAATCTGTACGCATCACAGGTTGGTGATTCGATAATGGTTTCATGGGATGATCACGATACGGATTACATTTATGCTGCAGCTGTCTATTATAGGGATATGTCAACTTCCATGACAAGGCAGACCACGGTGTTTGGGGATAATGAGATTTTGATAACGGATCTCACTCCCGGCCGTGGTTATGAAATATGGGCTGAGTTTATTACTGATGAGGGCACATACAGTTCTGCCAGTAATTCTGTGGAAGTCATCTTTACCAGCCAGGAAAGGAACAATCCACCTTTCTTTGTTATGGATCGCGATAGTACCTTCGTTTTTGTTTCGGGTGAAGCAGCACAATATACCTTGCATGCCATGGATGCCGATGGTGATGCTCTTGGTTTTTATCTGCCCGGCGACACGCTGGGGGTTAGCATTGCAGGAGATCAGATATTCTGGACTCCTGATTCAACCCAAACCGGAGTATTTAATCTGATGATCGTGGTGAGTGATGGGGCAGCAACCGATACAACTTATCAGCGGCTGGTGGTTTATATGCCCGAGCAGGTTAACCCGCAGCTTGCCTTCAATTCGGTGCATCTTTACGAGCTGGACAATACCTTTCTGAAATTACGCAATTTTCGCGCTACAGAGCCTACTCAGAATATTGTCATTACCAACCTGCGCACCGGTGAGCAAACCCTTGTGGTTGCCCGCAAAGTCAACCCGTTTGAGTACATTGGTCAGTTTTATGTTTCGGTACAGACTCGATCAGATGTGATGGTTGCTGATGGAGATACCATTGTAGCTTCCTATGCCTGGAAGAATGATTTGCTGGAGACCATGGCATTCTATAATATTAATCCGCAGGATTCAGATACCATACCCCCCGGAACCATCAATGACCTGACAGCTGAACGCCTGCCCGGCAATAAGGTGAAATTGCGCTGGACTGCCACCGGCAACCACGGAGATGAGGGAAAAGCCTATCGGTACGATATGAGGTATGCTTTTCAGCCCATTGAATCAAAAGATGTTTACATCCGTTCCCATAGGGTAGCATGGGTCAGCGATCCTATGCCCTATCCTTCTATAGCAGGTACACAGGATTCGGTGGTGGTCAATCTGATGAATATTCCCGGAATTACGGAACAGGAAATGATTTATTTTTCCATTTTGGCAGAGGATGAAGCGCAAAACCGCGGCCAACTGAGCAACAGTCCTGGTGTCACGGCTGTTGCTGATCCCTGGAATCTGGCAGCACAGGTTCAGGATGTATATAATATCCATGTTTCCTGGGAAGGCCCGCAACCGGCTGAGTCTGGAGAAGAAGGATTTTCGCACTATAAACTTTACAGAAGATACAACAACGGAGGCTGGTCGGTATTGCAGCAGCAATTATACCAAAGTAACTATACGGATAATCTGAAACTCTTTCCTGACGGCAATTATGAATATGCTGTCAGAGCCGTATTCACAAGCTGGGAAAGTGAAATGGTAAAATCTTCCGTAATGCCTTTGAACAGGTTTGTTCATGTAAATATTCTCTGCGAACTGAACGGTGCCCAAAGCAATGCAGGCATTCATTTTGTCATGAGCGGACTCGATGATTCTTATGCACAGGAGTTTGAGAGAACTACTACCATTTCAGGTCTTGTGATGTTAAACAATGTATTCAAAAGTGATTATGTCCTGGAAATGTCAAAGGAACAGTATGTTACCCTTACGGACTCGTTCACTGTTACCGACATGCAAAATGAATTTGTATTTACCATGTATTGCGATCCTGTTACCCCACTTGATCTTGTGGCTCTGGAGAATGATCTGCAATCTGTTCTTCTGGATTGGAATACCCAAAGCCTGGAAACACAATGGGATATTTCTTATGGACCGGCTGGTTTTGATCCTGACCTGGAAGGAATATTGATTGAAGGCCTGCTTTCAAGGCCTTTTAACCTGACAGGTCTGATGCCGGGTGTGGAGCATGATATTTACATCAGG
>SLPR01000276.1 GCA_007131895.1 Bacteroidales bacterium
ATATGTAACAAAGCGAATGGAAAGAATCGTTGAGAGTATCCTGCAAGATTCGGAAGTTGCTCCTATTATACTGTTACTGTCTGATCATGGGGTAAGGGAGGAAAGCACTGGTTCAACAGACCCCGACCATATTTACCGGGTTTTGAATGCAGTGTACTTTCCCGATGGAAACTATACAGGGCTGCATTCTGAAACAGCTCCCCTAAACACAATGAGGCTGATGTTTAATAATTGGTTTGGCACGAATTACGATATGTTGCCCGACCATTGATTGGCCTGAACGACAAGTATTAAATACAACCATCTGTTTTTTTAGTAACGTTGAAAATCAGCTTAATGAATAAAGGATACAAAGAAAGTAGCTCCTTTCGCGATCCGTCAGGTTTTCTTTTTTGGGAAAACGGAAAGCTGCTTCGGCAGATAAACTCAGGATATAAAGAGGATTACGATCACCTTGTCCGGTCTGGTTTATATGAAAAACTGGTAACCAAAGAGCTTCTCATACCACACAAAGAACTTGCTGAACATACGGGCATTTCAGAAGGTTGCTACAAAGTAATAGAACCTCAACTGATTGATTTCATATCTTATGCCTATGAATGGTCATTTAATCAACTTAAGGATGCTGCACTTGTAACGCTACGCATTCAGAACCTAGCCTTAAAACATGGCATGATACTTAAAGATGCGAGTGCATATAATATTCAGTTTTACAAAGGAAAACCAATCCTTATTGATACCCTTTCATTCGAAAAATACCAGGAAAATTCACCCTGGATTGCGTACCGGCAATTTGTACAGCATTTTCTGGCTCCATTGGCCCTGATGAGCTACTGTGATATCCGGCTAAACAGTATGCTCAAAAATCATCTTGATGGTATTCCCCTTGAGATGGCTTCCAGGCTTCTTCCCTGGCACACCAAGCTAAACCTGGGATTGATTCTTCACATACACACCCATTCATTGGCTCAAAAGAAGTATCAGGCATCTTCAGCTGCCTTAGTTAAACCAGAACTTTCCCGCAAAAGAATGGAAGCGCTTATTAAAAGTCTATGGCAGCTTATCCATAAATTAAAAGTCAGGGAAAAGGATTCTGAGTGGGTGGATTACTATACTTTCACCAATTATACTCCTTCTTCTTTTGATCAAAAAAAGACTATCATACATGGCGTAATCCAGGATATCAAACCCTCATTTGTCTGGGATATTGGCGCCAATACAGGTGAGTTTACACAACTTGTTTCAAGGTTGGGGATTCCCTGTATTGCATTCGACATTGATCATTTGGCTGTTGACCGACACTATGTGCAATTAAAGAAACACAATCTGACCAATACTTTACCGTTAGTTCTTGATATAACAAATCCATCACCAGCAATTGGCTGGGCCAATAATGAAAGGATGAATCTCGAAATGCGAAAAAAGCCTGATCTCATTATGGCACTTGCGTTGATCCATCACTTGGCAATTTCTAATAACATTCCCTTTGAGCAGATTGCATCCTATTTAGGAAGACTAAGCGACAAGCTGATCATTGAATTTGTTCCCAAGGAAGATTCCCAGGTTCAGTTGCTTCTAACTTCACGGAAGGATGTTTTCCCGGATTATTCTAAGGATTCTTTCCTTCGTTGCTTTAAAGAAGTTTTCCATAAAATTGACGCATTGGAAATTGATGATTCAACCCGAACCATCTTTTTTATGCAAAAATAAAAAGGGCTTTCACTTATTTCATAAATGTTAACTTTGTTGAAACTTTAATTTTTACTTCACTATCATGCTATTAGATTTTCCCTTAAATCCTGCCGTAATTGCTTACATTGATCCTGGTACTGGCAGTATTATTCTTCAGGCAGTTGTTGGTGCTATTGCTGGTATTGCTATTGCAGCAAAGTTTTATTGGCATCGGGTCCAAAAGATTTTTGGATTTCGAAAGAAGTCGGATATTGATGAGCTTGATGAAGACTAACATTCTGAAAGTCACATCCGAAATTAGTATCTGTCAATCTGTAAGAGGCTTGTGAGCATCAGAAATTGACCTGCGCGGATTATATAGTTTTGATGATTCGCAACTAAAAAAAACCAGGACACGGCCATAATAAAAAACTGCATGGAACAATTGAAAAGAGTAAGCATTGTTATCTCTGTGTTTAATGAAGAACAGAATATACGGGAACTTTACCAGACATTAACACGGGTACTTTCCGAATCACCTTATGTTTTTGAGTTTTTGTTTGTAAATGACGGAAGTACGGATAACTCATTTACCCTGCTTACGGAGTTGATGCAGGCAGACCCCATGGTGAAAATTGTAAATCTTGGGAAAAACTTTGGCCACGAAATTGCCATGACTGCCGGGATGGACCATGCCCATGGAGATTGCGTAATTTTCATGGATGCAGACCTGCAGCACCCCCCTGAAATGATTCCCCAGATGCTGCAAAAATGGGATGAGGGTGCAGACCTTGTCCTTACCCTGCGAAAAGTCAATAAAGACCAGGGGTTTACAAGTAAAATGCTTAATAAGATCTTTTATGCATTAATCAATACGCTTTCAGACGATAAGATTCCGGCCAATATGCCCGACTTCAGGCTTATCGACAAGAAGTACATCCAGGTGCTCAAAGAAATGCGAGAACACAAGCGCCTCTTTCGCGGTCTAATCAACTGGATGGGAATTAAAAACCATGCGATCATGGAGTTTGAAGCACCAAAGAGATTTGCCGGTGAAACGAAATACAACATCAGGAAACTGATTTCCCTGGCTATGGACTCCATCATTTCCTTTTCTATTAAACCCCTGCGAATTGCCAGCTATTTCGGAATCATAACAGCCTTTCTGGCCGTGATACTGGGAATCTATTTTGTTTATGAATTTCTTAACAACCCCGACTATACCTTCAGCGGCTTTGGCACTACCCTGGTAATGGTGATCCTGATGGGTTCAGTCCAGTTGGTCGTTTTGGGAATCATTGGGGAATATATTGGCAGGATTCATATAGAGTCGAAAAAAAGACCTTTGTATTTTGCTGATTTCATCCAAAAAAAACCTTAACCTCATTATTATTGAAATTCCCCCCTCAATCCTCCTGCTAAGAAGAGATAAACAAAAATCATATGAAGACCCGTAATATTGGATTGTTATGCACTATAGTGGTAAGTTTCATAATCCTTGCATGGTTTTATCAGGGACCACTATCAAATCCTCATCAGACTTTTTTTGCTACCGGTGGCGACGGACTAAAAGATTATTTCAACACCGTTTACTTTGTAGTGCATGACAGCACCCTTTTCCAATCCGGCTCGATGAATTATCCGCACGGAGAGCATGTTTTCTACACAGGCAACCAGCCATCCATAAGTTTTATACTGCGGTTTATTCACAATAACATTGCAGAAATAGACCACAAAGTGGTAGGAATTCTTAACCTTACCATGTTGTTTTCGGTTGTGTTGGGCGCGGTTTTTCTATACTTGTTACTGGTACATTTGAAACTGCCTGTATTTTACAGTGTGCTGATCAGTGTGGGAATTATCTTCCTATCTCCTCAGTTGGCCCGAATGCCCGGGCATTTTTCGCTATCCTATGTATTTGCTGTGCCAGCTATGCTGTACCTCATAGCAAGGTTTCATGAAAAAAACCGTTACCTTACAAGTATTATCATAGGCTTGTTTGTCCTTTGGGCCCTGGGGACCCACGTATATATGCTGGGATTTCATGCTTCCATAATCCTTCTGTACTGGATGTACAAATTTGCATTCTTCAGTGGAACCTGGAAAACCAGGGAAAACTATTTTCACCTCGCCATTCAGTTCATTATTCCTCTGATCATTTTTATTGCCATAACCGCATTTACAGACCCCGTTTCTGACAGAACGGGCTATCCCTGGGGATTTTTATTTTACAGGGCCTACCCTGAAAGTGTATTTCTACCCCTGGGCAAACCCTACGCTCAATTTTTATATAATTTATCAAACTTTAAATATATCAACTGGGAAGGGATTGCTTTTGTGGGTATGGTTGCAACTATCGGTTTTTTGATTGCATTTGTATTTTTCTTTTTCCATATTGCCAAAAACAGATTAAAATCGATCCCTGCACCCAGCGACAACCTTATTTTGAACATATTCTTATGGGCATCTCTTATCATGCTGGTGTATTCATTCGGATTACCATTTATTATCGGAGATGCAAAATACCTGATCCATTACATTGGCCCACTAAAACAAATGCGGGGTATAGCCCGCTTTTCCTGGCTTTTCTTTTACATCATCAACATCTTCGTATTTTATCATATCTGGCACCTTCGGAATAAAGGATTGAACAAGGTAGTATGGATTATTCTGGTGGTGGTAACTACCTCGTTTTTGTATTATGATGCATATCTGAATGTAAGATTCTGGTCAAAGTTTGTCAACAATCAAATCCCTGCCCTTAGCGACCATCAAAATACAACTGATGAAAATTTGTGGATTAAAGACCTTGATATTGCAAATTTTCAGGCAAGCATTCCAATACCCTATTTCCATATAGGTTCGGAAAACATCTGGGTTGATGCTGCCTGCGGAATTACCCGGCCTACCTATATTGTTTCCTGGAAAACCGGGCTTCCTAGCATGGGAGTCATGTTGAGCCGCACATCCTTTTCACAAACCTATGAGAATATTGAACTGCTAATTGAACCCTACAGAAGACCAGCTATTCTTGATAAGTTTATCCCTGGTAAAAGCTTCCTGATAATAACCCGCGACGACTGTGCGCAAATACCCGCAATACAACAAAAACTGATTGACAGATCCCTCACTTTGTATGAGTCTGCCGAATTCAACCTCCTGGAGCTTCCCTGGGACAGTCTGATTTCCCATCACGAAAACCCCTTTCACAGGATATTGGCCAATATGGAGCAGAAAGACCTGTTCGTTCATGGTGAATACCTGACCGGCAATGAGCTTAAGGATTTCCAGGTAAATATTTTTCCGGAAAATGAAGACGAACAGTATTACAAACTGCCGGGTAGTTTTTCAGATCGACTGAGGAAGGGGAGCTGGATTTACCATAAGGATATTCCTGAAATGAAACCCGGTACCGAATACATTCTATCCTTTTGGGTGCATGACCTATACAGGGATCTTTTCATGCGCTCACGCCTTGAGTTGCAACTAAGGGATTCTCTAAATCATGGGCATGATGCCTGGACCCCCGAACTTTTTCGTATGCTTGAGGCATTTGATGGCAATTGGGCATTGATCGAGAAGCGTTTTACTTTTAATAATCCGGGAGATATGATTCGCTGGCGGATTACCAACGACGACTTAAGAAGGTCTGATTATACGGTCAGTCATGTCATGGTAAGGGATGCAAATAGAGATATTTACAGAAAAGGAGATGGATGGTTAATGAAAAACAACCGTTTCTATAAACCATAATTGCAGCAATAAAGAATTAGCTGATCAGATAGAGGAGAAGATATGTAAAATATTGTCCCAGTCCCAGGGCGAATCCCACCAGCGCCTCCAACTGTATTTATAGCTAAACAGGATATTGTAAACAACAAAGAAAATCAGCAATGTTGTAGTTGCTGTTTTTATAGACTTGTAGCGACTTTTATATGCCTGCCGGATAAAACAGGCCTAAGGCAAGGCCACAAACGGCAAAAACTCAATCAGTGCGGCAACCAGCAGCAGCACTGAAAGTGGGGTCCCACCAGGTTGCATTGATGTGGATGATAATGGCCATAATTAAAAGTACCAAACCTCCATTCCATTTCCTCTTTACTGCAGGATAAATTAATGTCAACGAGGCTACAAACAGTATAGGAGTGTATATGTATCACCCATTACGGGCTCCTAATAGCACTGTGGGAGTATGAGAATTCAAAAAATATGTAAACCCTTCCGTCTGACAGGAATACAAAAGAAGTTGTTCCTTTAGCGATATCATGGAAGCATTTTTAAGGGGAATCTTCTCTGATGCCACACAGGAAGCCCGTCAG
>SLPR01000124.1 GCA_007131895.1 Bacteroidales bacterium
CGGAAATTGTGCAACGCGTAACAGATCCTTTTTACACTACACGCACAACCCGCAAAGTGGGCATGGGGTTATCCCTTTTCAAGCAAAATGCCCAACAGACCGGGGGCGATCTCACGGTTGAGTCAGAACCGGGAAAGGGCACAATTGTAAAAACTCATTTTGTGCGAAGCCATATTGATTGTCCGCCCATGGGCGATATGCCAGGGGTGATGATGATACTGGTAGGAGGCACTTCAGGCATTGAATGGTATTACAAGCACACCGTTGATGATAAAGAATACGTGTTTGATACCCGCGAAGTAAAAGAAGCCCTGGATGGAATGGACATCAGCGAACCTTCTGTGATGAGATACCTGAAAGATATGATTCGGGAGAATTTGCAGGAGTTGAGGGGCTGAGAGGTTTTTTAGAGTTGAAGAGTTGAAGGTTATTAAGTTTTGGAGTGCATCAACGATTAAACGAATCAGCGATTAAACAAATCAATAAATAGACAGAATTTCAATTACACGATAAATAATAAACACCAATTGTTCTTTTTTATAAATAATTAATGGGAGATTAAATAATGACAAAGATTAAATCTTTAGCCGACTTGAAGAAAATGAAGTCGGAGCTTCAGTCTCAGGTAGCACTCAGAGAAAAGAGTGAGACCCCCGAGGGAAGAGTTCTTATTAGAGTAGGCATGGGTACCAGCGGTATTGCTTCCGGAGCCAAGCAAATCATGGAATTCCTTATCGACGAGCTTGAGAAAAGAAACATAGACGCTATTGTTTCACAAACCGGCGATATGGGTTACAGCTATGCTGAACCTACTGTAGAGGTTACCCTGCCAAAACAGGAACCTATTGTTTTTGGTGATGTTGATCAGAAAAAAGCTGACGACATTATCGAAAAGTATATTAAAAACGGAGAGTTGCTGGATGGCATTATCCCCGCAAATTATGAAACCATTGATAAAAAATAAATCTTAGGAGGAATTAACGAATGGCAAAATACAAAATGCATATGCTGGTATGTGGTGGGACAGGATGTCATGCCTCAGAAGGCCAAATGCTTTTCGAAAACTTGAAAAAAGAAGTACAGGACAACAACCTGGAAAATGATGTTCAGGTAATAGCAACAGGTTGCTTTGGATTCTGTGAAAAAGGACCCATCGTAAAAGTAATTCCTGATAACACGTTCTACGTTTCTGTTGAGCCCAAAGATGCCAAAGAAATAGTTGCTGAACATGCTCTTAAAGGTCGTGCTGTAAAGCGACTGCTTTATTTTGACCCTGTGAGAAAAGAACAGATTCCTGACTCCAAACACATGGGTTTCTATAAAAAGCAATTGCGTATTGCTTTGCGCAACTGCGGCATGATTGACCCTGAAAATATTAATGAATACCTTGCAGCTGATGGTTACGAAGCCATGGGCAAAGTATTATTGGAGATGACTCCCGAAGAAGCCATCAAAGAGGTAATGGATTCTGGTTTGCGCGGTCGTGGTGGTGGTGGATTTCCCACAGGCCTTAAATGGCAGATTGCCAGCAAAAACCATGCGGATCAAAAGTATGTGGTATGTAATGCCGACGAGGGTGACCCCGGTGCTTTCATGGACCGTTCAATTCTTGAAGGTGACCCGCATACTGTGCTGGAAGCTATGGTAATTAATGGATATGCTATTGGTGCCACAAAAGGACTTATTTATATCAGGGCAGAATATCCCCTTGCCATCCATCGTTTGAAAATTGCCATCGACCAGGCACGTGAGTACGGTCTGTTGGGAACCGATATCCTGGGTTCCGGTTTCGACTTTGACGTAGAAATTCGTTATGGTGCAGGTGCTTTCGTTTGTGGTGAAGAAACTGCCCTTATCCACTCTATGGAGGGTGAACGTGGCGAGCCTACTTTCAAGCCCCCATTCCCGGCACAAAGTGGTTACCTTGGTAAACCCACCAACGTAAACAACGTGGAAACCTACGCCAATATCCCTGTTATTATCACCAAAGGAGCCAAGTGGTTTTCTTCTATCGGTACAGAAAAATCCAAAGGTACCAAGGTATTTGCTTTGGCCGGTAAGATCAATAACGTAGGTCTGATTGAAGTTCCCATGGGTATTACCCTGCGCGAAGTTATCTTCGAAATTGGTGGCGGTATCCAGGGCGGTAAAAAATTCAAAGCTGTGCAAACCGGAGGTCCTTCCGGTGGTTGTCTTACCGAGAAACACCTCGATACACCCATTGATTTTGATAACTTGCTGTCTGTTGGTTCCATGATGGGATCCGGTGGTATGATTGTAATGGACGAAGACGACTGTATGGTGGCCGTTGCCAAATTTTACCTCGAATTTACCGTTGAAGAATCTTGTGGAAAATGTTCTCCCTGTCGTATTGGCAACAAGCGTCTTCATGAACAACTGGATATCATATCCAAAGGAAATGCTACAGAAAAAGATCTCGACAACCTGAGAAACCTGAGCAACGTTATCAAGGATACTTCTCTTTGCGGATTGGGGCAGACCTCTCCCAACCCGGTGCTTTCAACAATGGATAATTTCTGGGATGAGTATTTGGCTCACGTAAACGAAAAGCGGTGCCCATCAGGAGTTTGTAAAGATCTGATTCGCTATGAGGTAATTGCAGAAAATTGTGTAGGATGCACTGCCTGTGCTCGCAACTGCCCTGTAAACTGCATATCTGGTGAAAGAAAACAGCTTCATGTAATCGACCAGGCACTTTGTATCAAGTGTAATGCTTGTCTGGAAAAATGCAAGTTTAATGCAATCGCAGTTATTTAATTAACTAAAAACAGGAATTACTATAATGGAACTTATCAAATTAACAATAGATAACAGAACTGTTGAGGTTGAAAAAGGCACAACAATTTTCATTGCAGCAAAACAACTGGATATTACTATTCCTACCCTTTGCTACATGAACCTGAAAGACCTTAATATAGAACATAAACCCGGCGGCTGCCGCATTTGTGTTGTGGAAGTTGAAGGACGCCGCAACCTGGCTCCTGCCTGTGCTACCGAATGCTCCGAAGGAATGGTAGTCAAAACACATTCTGTACGCGTGCTCAATGCCAGAAGAACCGTATTGGAGCTGATCATTTCCGATCACCCCTTCGACTGTCTTATATGCGCCAAATCAGGTAACTGTGACTTGCAGGATATGGCCGTCAAACTGGGTGTGAGGGATATTCCTTTCAAAGGAGAAAAATCTACCTACAAGCCCGACTTTTCACCTGCGATTATTCGCGATATGGATAAATGCATCATGTGTCGTCGTTGCGAAACCATGTGTAATGATTTCCAGACAGTGGGCGTCCTTTCCGGAATTCACCGTGGGTTTGAAGCAGTTGTAGCTCCCGCGTTCGAACGCGATCTGGATCACAGCGAGTGCACCTACTGCGGGCAGTGTGTTGCAGTATGCCCAACAGCAGCCCTCACCGAGATTGACCATACCAATCAACTGATCAACGACTTGTCTGACTCATCCAAAACCGTAGTTGTACAAAC
Organism: Bacteroidales bacterium; assembly: GCA_007131895.1. GTDB lineage: Bacteria > Bacteroidota > Bacteroidia > Bacteroidales > UBA7960 > SKVR01. The sequence continues at coordinate 3,505 of SLPR01000124.1, forward strand.
AGCTCCCGCCGTTCGTGCTGCATTGGGTGAGGAGTTTGGCATGGAGCCCGGAACCCTGGTTACCGGCAAAATGGTTGCCGCATTGCGTCAGTTGGGCTTCAACTTTGTTTTTGATACCGATTTTGCTGCTGACCTTACCATTATGGAAGAAGGAACCGAATTGCTGGATCGTCTTTCCCGCCATCTCAATGGCGATAAAGAGGTTAGGCTGCCTATCCTTACTTCATGCTGTCCCGGCTGGGTAAGCTTTTTCGAATATCACTATCCTGATTTGCTCGACGTTCCTTCAACCGCTCGCTCACCCCAGCAAATGTTTGGCGCAATTGCCAAAACATATTTTGCTGAAAAGCAGAAGCTGAACCGCAAGGATATGATTGTGGTTTCCATCATGCCATGCGTTGCCAAAAAGTATGAGTGCACCCGCGAAGAATTTGCCACCGATGGCAATCCTGATGTGGATTACTCTATCTCTACACGCGAACTGGCAAAACTGATTAAGTCGGCCAATATTGATTTCAAGGCATTACCCGATGAAGACTTTGACAAGCCCTTGGGTGAATCAACAGGTGCTGCCGTAATTTTCGGTACTACCGGTGGTGTAATAGAGGCTGCTACACGTACTGCATACGAACTGCATACCGGCGAAGAACTTGAAAAAGTAGATTTTGAAGCACTGCGTGGTTTCGAAGGAATTCGCTCTGCTACGGTCAATTTTAAAGGTCTGGATGTTAATATCGGTATTGCTCACGGATTGGGTAATGCACGGAAATTGCTCGACGATGTAAGAGCCGGCAAGAGTGAATACCATGCTATTGAGATTATGGCCTGCCCCGGAGGTTGCATTGGTGGTGGCGGACAACCTCTGCACCATGGCGACACTTCAATACTGAAGGCTCGTGCGAAAGCTATTTATGCTGAAGATGAAGGCAAAACTCTACGCAAATCGCACCTCAATCCCGACATCATCAAATTGTATGATGAGTTTCTTGGGAAACCTGGTAGCGAGCTTGCACACAAACTTCTGCATACACACTATTTCGAGAAGAAAATCAAGCATATTTCAATGGATTAATTTATCAAACCCGTTTTGTCTGCAGGCTTTTTCCTGCAGACTTACACCGGGTCTGGAGTAAATTTATTTCGTAACAAAAAAAAATATCACATATAATGACTTCAGTAAAACTTAAATTAAAAGACAGTGATGTGCAAAAGCTTAAGGAGATTGCCCTCTCGTTTAACAACGAGGCCGGTGAGCTGATTAACGTTTTGCACAAAGCCCAGGAGCACTTCGGTTATCTGCCTGCAGAAATACAGGAAGTAGTAGCAGAAGAACTTAACATTCCCGTGGCCAAAGTTTATGGGGTGGTAACTTTTTATTCGTTCTTTACCATGCTCCCACGCGGACGCTATCCCATCTCTATCTGCACAGGTACTGCCTGTTATGTCAGGGGAGCCGAAAAAGTGCTGGACGAGTTCAAGCGCATTCTCAAAGTGCCTGTAGGCGAAACTACCGCCGATGGCAAATTCTCTATCACTTGCCTGCGGTGCGTGGGTGCGTGTGGTCTGGCTCCTGTAGTTATGGTTGGCGACAAAACCTATGGTCGTGTTACCACCGATGGAGTAAAAGAGATCCTCAAAGAATACGAAAACGAAGAGTAGTCTTCAACTTTGTATTACTCCCATTGAGGGAACAGGTTATCGCGCCTGTTCCCTTTTTTTTGTGAACGGATGATTCTAAGTTCTTCCGGCCATCTCCGAGCTTGTGGTCAGACGACTTTCAGCTCGTCCGACCACAATTTTGATTAAAATTGCGGATAAATGTTTAATTAAACATGAAAAAAGTTAAACAAAAGGTAGGTTGATGCTGTTGTCTGATTGTTCACAAAATTATTAAACCGTAATTTAAAATTATATTCTTATGAAACAATTAGGCAATGCTACTTTTGAAAATTATGTAGGTCTGGAACAAGGTCTGAGTGAAATGGCTTACCAGATGGTAGCCCATGTTTTAACATTGGGTTACGCAGTGATGCTTGCGGGTTTATTCTATTTTATTCTTACCATCAAGACTGTTGCTCCCAAATACCGGACATCTTCTGTATTATCGGTAGTAGTAATGGTATCTGCTTTTCTGCTTCTTTATGCCCAGGCAGGCAACTGGACCAGCAGTTTTGTTTTTGATGCAGAAAGAGGTCGCTACTTTTTAGGCGAAGGGCAGGATCTGTTTAACAATGGGTACAGATACTTAAACTGGTTGATTGATGTACCCATGTTGCTCTTTCAAATTTTGTTTGTGGTTTCTTTAACCAAATCCAGTTTTTCCAGTATCAGAAACCAGTTCTGGTTTTCCGGTGCAGGTATGATTATTACCGGCTATATCGGTCAGTTTTATGAAGTGACCAATATTTATGTATTTGCAGTATGGGGAGCGATCTCCACGTTGTTCTTTATTCACA
>SLPR01000551.1 GCA_007131895.1 Bacteroidales bacterium
AAACCGTATCAAGACTCTTTATACAGAGTCTTGATACGGTTTTGCTTATATAAAAGAAGGGCAAAAAAGGTTGTTGGTCAAAAAGATGACTTTACGACTTGTGGGTTAATTTTCTCCACAGATGAACACTGATAAAAAAAGCGACGCATTCATTAAATAGAAATATTTGAGCCCGCTACAATATTTGTTATGTACGCGAAATTGTACAAATAACACAAATCGTAAATCAGATTATCGGAGAGATATTCGTCTGTAAATTAACACAAAATGCCAAAAGCAATATTACGGAGTGGACCCAGGGACAAATTATTAAATTTAAAAAGCAAAATAACATTTGAAACATCCATGATCAAGCCTTAAACACACACGAGGATGACTATTTGAAAAACAATTGATTATCAGCGTAGAAAGGAAATTGTGGATGTTCCATCTGACCATTAAAAAACAAATTTAGACAGATGAAATAATTAAGTTAATTTTGATGATTCGAAAGTTGGTTTAAAAATCATCACACAAGGCACACAGGAGAACAATAAATACTTTAGTTGTCGTTTTATAAGCGCTAAAAATGCAATCTGATTTGCAAAGTATAAACAATGGAAACGAAAACAATAGAATATCAAAAGGTTGTAGACCTGGAGAAATGGTTAAAAAACAGCAACAACAGACTTTTCAGGAATATGCCCGGGTTTGTTGTGCGCAGGTTTAAGAAGATGATTTGTGAGGAGGAGCTCAATGCATTGCATAATAAGCATATTGACAAAGTGGGCATGGATTATGTAAATGCCATCTTGCTGGAGTTGAACATCACCATCAGGATGCACAATGAAAATGGACTTGAGAACGCAGAGAGGTGTATTTTTGTGGCCAATCATCCCCTGGGCGGAATTGATGCATTGTCGTTTCTGCATTGCATTTCTCAATTGAAAGGGAAGGTCGTTTCGCCATCCAATCAATTTTTTAACTATGATCCCAATCTTGAACCTCTTATTGTGGGAGTCAATGTTTTTGGGAACTCCAGCAGGGATCAAACCCGTGCCATCAACAATGCTTTTATTTCGGATGCACAGATCATGATTTTTCCGGCAGGACTAGTGTCACGAAAGATTGAAGGGGGGGTAAGAGATCTGGAATGGCATAAGTCATTTATTAGCAAAGCGATTCAAACCCACAGGTATGTTGTGCCTGCATTTATTACGGGAGAAAACACCTCAAAGTTTTACCGGATTTCAAGGATCCGAAAATTCTTCAGGATAAAATTGCCTGTGGAAATACTTTGCCTGCCCCGCGAAATGCTGAACAAAAAAGGGAGTAGCATTGATTTGGTTTTTGGTGCCCCATTGGCCTACAGTTATTTTGATGCATCAAAACGGCCCCATGACTGGGCACAGCATGTGCGGACAATGGTGTATGAATTGGGCAAGAATTTTGAAGCATCCGTTTCTGAAATTCCTGAGCCCTTCTGTTCAGGCAATGGATAAGAGAGGCTGACTTTGGGTCCCTCGCATCACTCCCCGGGCTTATTCCGTCCGTACTTCTCATGTGCTGAAACAAAGTCGCCGGCTACGACAGATGCTGCCAGGGATATTTCCCCGGCCATGAGGGTTGCCGTGACCACCTCAGCAAATTTCTTTGCTTTGCCCGTGCCGTAACACCCTATGATTTCAAGACACTCGCGCTGGGTAGGAAGTGACACGCCCCCACCTACCGTACCAATGATAAGTGAAGGTAGTTTTAAGGATATGTAGAGATCATCGCCCATGGCTTCGGTATAAATATATCCCATGCACGACTCGGCTATGTTGCCCAGATCCTGTCCGCATGCCAGGAAAACTGCGGCTAAGCCGTTTGCAATGTGACCATTGGAGCCTACTATCCCGGCCATCTGGCCACCCGCCACCTGGCGCCGGTAGGCATCATCTATGTCTTTGGCAGTGGTGCGCAGAAATCTGCTTATGATGGCCTTTTTCATGAAAATCTCAGCTGTAACCGTCTTGCCACGGCCCATGATAGAGTTGATATGAGCCGGCTTTTTATCTACTGCCATGTTGCTCTCAATGGCGTAAAGTTCTACCGGGAAATTGGCTACGATGTAGTGACATATTTCACAGGATGCCTTGGTAACCATATTCATCCCCATGGCATCACCTGTGGAGAAATGAAGACGCAGGTAAACGGTCCTGCCGTGCAGGAAACTCTGAAAACTCTCCAGTTTGCCATGATTTGTTGTGCCCGCGCAAATGCCCTGCAGGATAGAAAAGTTTTTATCTATCCATCCCACAAACTCCTTTGCTTTAAATACATTTTCCAGCACGAAATAAGGAGCGCGCTGGATGCCGTCGTTGGTGACCACTACATTCACACCCCCGGAAAGGCTTATTGCTCTTGCTCCACGGTTATACGAAGAAATGAGTGCTCCTTCTGTTGTGCTCAGGGGAACATAAAAATCACCGGAGGCATGCTCGCCGTTGATACGCAAAGGGCCTATAACGCCCACAGGAACCTGTGCAAAACCAATTATGCTCTCGATGTTACCCCGGGTCAGTTCAGGGTCGACACTGCCGGAAGTAAGATGCGATATGGGATGATTGCTCAGCTCAGAAAGATAAGATGCACGCTGCTCCATGACACTCCGTGAGTAATTATTGTCTCTGTCTTTTGGTAACTTCATTTTGGCAGATTGAATGTTTTCACCGGTCTTGATTCCTTTTTCCATTATAACTGTTTTTCTCTGCTATTTGCAAATTTATAAACAAAATAACTCCTTTTGTCGTGAAATAATATGCAAAAATAAGTATTTGTTCTGATTTTACATATGATAGTTAAAGTTGAAATAAAAGTTCAGAAACCAGCACCCTATTGCTATCAATTTCCTTCTTACTGCTTTTTTGCCCGTTAACCCTCATGCTCATGAAGCAGCATGACTACATCCTTTTACATTCAAATACCCTCCGTTTATCAAATACTTCATACGTACCATTTAATCCTTCTTTTTTCACCGGAAGATATTGCCTGATTTCGAAGCTGAGCAGAGGCTGACTTTGCCAAATCATTGATGCCTGAAAATGCTTTAACGGGTGAATACAATATATTCCTGAAAAAGTATTAGTGTAGCGGGGGATGGAACCGTTGTGCGTTTATTTTTCCATGTAAGATCAATCTTAACGATTTTTTTCTTAAATTTATATTAACTAAGTATTTAAAACCATAGTTTAAACATAAATTAAATTTTTATGAAACAAAAGCGATTAAAATTAATTGCCCTGGTCTTGTCAGGATTTGCGCTAACAGGATTGCATGCACAGGAAAGTTTTAACGCCACAGGCGGCAATTCACTGGGCAGCGGAGGCTCGGTAAGCTATTCCGTGGGGCAGGTGGTTTATACCACCGATACCGGAACAAACGGTTCGGTAGCACAAGGTGTACAGCAACCCTATGAAATTTCGGTAGTAACTGCAATTGAAGAAGCCAAAGGTATCAGCCTTATGATTGCGGCATACCCCAACCCTGCAACCGATTATTTACATTTAAAAATTGAAAGTGAAAAACTGGAAGACTTATCATTTCAACTGTATGATATATCAGGAAGACTTTTGCAAAACGAAATAATTACAGACATCCAAACAAGTATATTTATGGGAGATCTTTTGCCTGCAATATATTTTGTAAAAGTTGTGCAAGGAAACAAAGAGTTGAAAACATTTAAAATCATCAAAACTCAATGAGACAGTATTTTTTTATAAAAATAACCAGCCAAACCAGTCCCGGTATCGAAATGTATGCGGAACAAATCAAAAGACTTTAAATTAAAACGACCATAATTAATGAGAAATATTTTTACATTTTCAATAGCTGTCATCATAACGGCAGGTGTGTTTGCTCAATCACCGGAAAAAATGAGCTATCAGGCCGTTGTTAGAGACGGAAGCAATAATTTATTAATTGCTGCAACTGTAGGGATGCGTATTCAGATTTTGCAAGGTTCTGAATTTGGAGCAGCAGTTTACGTAGAAACCCAAACACCAATAACCAATGCCAATGGTTTGGTAAGTTTGGAAATTGGCACAGGAACAGTTGTAAATGGAGATTTCAGCACGATTGACTGGTCAAACGGGCCTTATTTTATCAAAACAGAAACCGATCCCACCGGTGGAACTGTTTATTCCATTACCGGCACCAGCCAATTAATGAGTGTGCCTTATGCATTGTATGCAAAAACATCGGGCAGTTCCACTACCGGCGAACAAGGCCCGCAAGGCGAACCCGGGATCCAGGGTGAGCCGGGCGAAACAGGTCCTGCCGGTCCGCAGGGTGAACCCGGAGCAGATGGTGTAGATGGAGTGGACGGAAAATCGGCCTACGAAATCTGGACAGATGCCGGTAACACAGGAACCGAGGCGGACTTTTTAGTATCCTTAACAGGAGCTCAGGGCGATAACGGCGCACAAGGTATCCAGGGCGAAACCGGAGCGCCAGGGCCACAGGGTGAGCAAGGAGAAACCGGTGCCGACGGCATAGGTGGTGTTACGCAGGTTGCAGCATCGGGCATACTTTCATTATCTGGTGATGGAACCGCGGACAGCCCTTATGTGATTGACGCTACCGAAACCGACCCCAGCGTACCCATCGGTACACAAACCGGCGAGATGCAATACTGGAGCGGTACCGCCTGGATAACTGTAACCCCGGGAAGTACAGGTCAGGTTTTAACTTTTATTGATGGAGTCCCAACATGGAGAGGAACGGGAGTAGAAACGAATGACGTATATAACCACACTACCGGCAGAATCTGGATGGACCGCAACTTAGGAGCTACACAGGTAGCAACCGGCAGCACCGATGCCGATGCCTATGGCCATTTATACCAGTGGGGAAGGGGTTCCGACGGTCACCAGGAAAGAACAAGCACCGTAACCAGTACTTTAAGCAGCACCAATTCACCCGGGCATGGTCAATTTATTATAGTATCCAACAGCCCTTTTGACTGGCGCAGCCCGCAAAACGACAATCTGTGGCAAGGGGTAAACGGCACCAATAATCCATGCCCGGATGGTTACAGGTTGCCTACCGAAGCAGAATGGACTACAGAGCAATTAAGCTGGAGCACCAACAACTCCGCAGGAGCTTTTGCCTCACCGCTTAAATTGCCCATGGCAGGCAATCGCAGCCGCAGCAATGGTTCGTTCATCGATGCCGGCCACCGCGGAGCCTATTGGGCAAGTAACGTTGATGGTACCAATGCACGGAGTCTGGTTTTCGTTACCAACGGAACCGCTATGGTCATCAACGTCCGCTCGCAAGGGTACTCTGTCCGCTGCATTAAGGAATGACACTTCTGATTTATGGTTCTGCTATCAATCTCGTGGAAGCAGATCTAAACCACCGTGAAAGAAAAGTTTCGCGCTTCTGAAATTTTGGAATCTTCGATAGCCTCTGGCTGTTATCTTAATTTCCTGTATCTTCCCAATGCTATATCTTTCATAGCATTGGGAATACCTGTTCCTCCAGAGGTGAGATTTCTGATTTTTCCAGGAGCTTGACCCTGAGCAGTTTTTTATGATCAATCGCGGTGAGATTGTCAATGTTAATTTCATCGATCGCATGCAACCCTATTTTAACGATCGTTTGTCCATTACCCTCAAGGGATATGGGAAAAGAGCGATCACAAGTAAAGCCCAAACCCCTCTGTTCAGGCAATGGCTGACCAGAGGCTGAGTTTGTAAATGAATTTGCAATTGCTTTTGCATTGAGAACCATTTTTAATTTTAAAAAGAAGGAGGTTTGTTATGATGAAGATTTTTTCTGTTTTGATTTTTGCAGTCTTTTTTACTGGTGGATGCACCGTAAGCAACAACAAAGACTCTGGAAAACCTATTTACCCTCACTACGATATTGACCTGCGCATATTCCCGCAAGCGCAAGAAATTGAAGTTAACGGGAAGTTAGAGCT
>SLPR01000338.1 GCA_007131895.1 Bacteroidales bacterium
AGCGTTTTCGCAATCTTGCTGACTTGCTCCCCCTGATGGTTTTTGAAGTAGACACCCATGGTAATATCAAATACATAAACCAGGAAGTCCACAGGCAGATGGGAGCATGCAGCAAAGAAGAACTTGGGCAGGTAACCCTTTTTAGTTTTGTTGTGCCTGAAGATTTGGACAAAGCAAAGGCAGAATTTAAAGCCTCACTGGAAATCCCTGATCTCACCCGGGGAGAATATATGGCCAGGCGATTCAACGGACAAGCTTTTCCTGTTATGGTATATTCAAAGCCCATCTTTAAAAATAACAAATGCCTGGGCATGAGAAGTGTTGCCGTAGACATTACCGAGCAAAAAACCAACGAGAAACTGCGCACCGAGGTTGCTGTGACCAGACAATCCGCTGAATTCAAACAAAGCTTCCTGGCCAATATGAGCCATGAAATACGTACGCCTCTAACCGGGATAATAGGAATCACAGAAATTCTTTCCAAAACACAGCTGAATGCAAATCAGAAAGACTACCTCAACACACTGAAGCAGTCCACTGAAAATCTGCGCGAGATAATCAACCAAATCCTGGATTATTCAAAAATTGAAGCTGGTAAGGTAATGCTGAAGCCGGAAGCCTTCCAAACAAAAATACTTTTTAAAAATGCTGTAAAGTTCTACAATTCGATCATTCAAAAACCTGTTGTGCTTTCTACCGATATAGACGAAAGCCTGCCCCCCTTTATCAAAGCAGATATCCAGCGAATACAGCAGATCGTTTCCAACCTGGTATCCAATGCGGTGAAATTTACCAACCAGGGAAAAATCAGTTTAAGGGCAAAAACAGAAAAATGGATAGACGAAACCCGACTGATGGTTCGCATTGAAATAGAAGATACAGGCATTGGCATTGCTGAGGAAAAGCAACAAGTTTTGTTTCAGCCCTTTTCTCAGATTGATCACAGAGACACCCGCAATTTTGAAGGGACAGGACTGGGTTTGTCTATTTGCAGGGATCTCACTACATTGCTCAATGGCCATATTGGGGTGAAAAGTACAAAGGGAGAAGGAAGCACCTTCTGGTTTACATTCGAAGCTGAAATAGCCGGAATATCAGATGTTTCCTGCCAAAAACCTGACAACAAAGAGATGAAGGATATCCCATCACTGAGAATCTTGCTGGTAGAAGATAAAGTGGTAAACCAGAAAGTTATCGGGCTCATACTTTCTTCACAGGGGCATATTGTCACCCACGCAGCTAACGGAAAACAAGCTTTGGAAATTTTTCAGCCGGGATATTTCGACCTTGTCCTCATGGATATTCAGATGCCTGAAATGGACGGCATAACTGCAACAAGACAATTAAGAGAAAAGCACAATGAATTGCCACCGATAGTGGGACTCAGCGCCAATGCTTTTGAAGGTGACAAGGAAAAATACATGGCCAAAGGGATGGATGATTATTTAACCAAACCGGTCAGAGGAGAAGACTTTTCAGTATTGACACAAAAATGGTTTGCCTGACGACAAAGCAAACACATAAATCTTTATATTTGACCATTGGGGATGGTCAGCTTTTTTTTATTCGACAATCAATCTTCAACCCCTGGTGAGTTATTTAAACCACCTGCAGACAGGGCTTGACATCACTACAATACTATAATGGAAAACAAAAGATATCATAATTTATTAAAGACCGCTCCGTTTGGTTTTGCTTTGCGCGAAATCATTCTGGATGGTAAGGGAAAACCTTGTGACTATATTTTCCTGGATACCAATGATAAATTTGCAGAATTTACCGGATTAAACATAGCAGGTATAATCGGTAAAAAATACTCAGAACTTTTCCTGAAAACAGAAAACGAAATATTCGACTGGATTGGTTTTTACGGAAAGGTAGCCCTGGAGGGGGGAGAGGATAAAACCGAACAGTTTTCAAAGATTGCCGACAAATGGTTTAAGGTAGAGGTTACTTCGTCTGAAAAGTTACAATTCTCCGCTTTCTTCACAGATGTTACCCATAAGTACCATCTGATAAATGCACTCAAAGGGCAAGCCAGGTTTGCAGATGCAGCCACTGATATTGACAGTGCCCCCAAATCCACCATGAACACAGAGCAACAGCTCCTTTCGCTTTTTGAGCAAACCAATGATGCCGTATTTATCATTGATCTTGATGGCAATTATCTTGAAACCAATAAGAGAGCTTCAGAAATGTTTGGATACTCCCATGAAGAAATGCAAACGCTCTCTGTACAAGACCTTTCTTCAGAACCTGCCGAAAGTCAATCGGTTATAACAAACCTTCTAAGAGGAGAAAAAATCCCCCCTTATATACGCCATTTTTTAAGAAAAAACGACATTGTATTTCCTGCCGAAATCAATGTCCAGCTGGTGTATGACAAAACCGGAGAACCACTTTACATCCAGAGCGTGGTAAGAGACATTACCCATCGCTATGAAAAAGAAGAGCTTATGCGTGCCCGTGATGCTCTGCTTCATAAACTATCCCTGCAGGTTCCGGGAGTAATTTATCAATACCAGTTTTACCCCAACGGGAACTTTTCCTTTCCTTATGTTTCTGAAAACATGCAGGAACTATTTGAAATCAGTTCTCAGGAGGCAACGGAAGACGCATCCAAGGTGTTTTCACGCATGCATCCTGACGATCACCAAATGGTGATGGATTCTTTACTTGAGTCATACCTTAGCCTTACTCCATGGGAACTTGAATACCGGGTAGTGCTTCCCGAAAAAGGAATCCGATGGCTCAGCGGCATCGCCAACCCCGAAAAACAAACCGATGGCAGCGTTTTGTGGCATGGTTACATCTCAGATATTACCACGCGAAAACAAGAGGAAGAGCTGCTGCAAAAGCTAACAGAGCAGTTTGAACTGGCCATTGACGGCAGCAATGATGGTATCTGGGACTGGGACATCCGCACCGATGAATTGTTTCTTTCTCCAAGATGGAAAGAGATGCTGGGATATAAAGATGAAAACCTGAAAAATGAGTTCAATACCTTTGCTTCTCTGGTTTATCCCGATGATTTTCAGAATGTAATGCAGTATATTGCCAGCTATTTAATCGGTTCAACTGATCACTATGAGATCGATTTCAGAATGCAGCATAAAAATGGTTCCCTGCGCTGGATTACCGCCAGGGGTGCTGCGGTGAGAGATGAAAGCGGGAAACCCTATCGCATGGCAGGGTCGCATACCGATATCACAGAACGCAAAATTGCAGAAGAAAACCTGCAACGAAGTGAAGAGAAGTTCCGCAGCCTGGTAGACTCGCTCAACGACATCATCTATACCCTTGACAGAGAATTGCGTTACAGCGGGGTTTTTGGCAACTGGATAAGCACCCTGGGGTTAAACGAGGAAACCTTTCTGGGAAAAACCAGCACCGAAATTTTCGGAGAGAAAAAGGCTGCAGAACACAACATCGCCGCTGCAGAAGCATTGAAAGGAAAAGTTATTACCTATGAATGGCAAATGGCCTCTGGCAAGGAAACCACTTATTACCAAACCACCCTCTCCCCCATTTACAACAAACAAGGTGTGGTTGCAGGTCTGTCGGGGGTAGGAAGAAACATTACTTCCACCAAAAGAGCTGCAGAGCTCGAAAAAGAAATTCAACTTACCCGCAATACCGTGGAATTCAAACAGAAATTCCTGGCCAGCATGAGCCACGAAATCCGCACACCCCTCACCGGAGTATTGGGAATTACTGAATTACTGGGAAATACACCTTTGGATAATACACAAAAAGAATTCCTTCATATCCTGAAAAATTCCTCCGAAGACCTTAAGGAAATCATCGACCAGGTCCTGGACTATTCAAGGATTGAGGCAGGAAAGATCAGGCTGCACATCCATAATTTCCCCCTGGCGGCCATCTGTTCTTCGGCCGAAAATCTCTTCAAAAACATGTGCCGCAAACCTATTGATTTTCAATGCACAATTGACCCGGCGTTACCGGATATACTAAAGGCAGATCAAAAACGCATAACCCAGGTTATCAACAACATGATCACCAATGCCATCAAATATACAGAGCAGGGTTCCATCACACTTGACATCAAACTTCATTCATGGCTTAATGACGATGAATACCTTACAGAAGTGGATATCACCGATACCGGGGCCGGCATTGAGAAAAACAAGTTTGACAATATTTTCAAAGCTTTTTCCAATGTCCACTCCATAGACAGTGCCAACTATGAAGGAGCAGGGCTGGGTCTTTCCATTTGTAAAGAACTGGTTGAGTTACATGGAGGCACTATCGGTTTCGATAGTGAGCAGGGCAAAGGGAGCAGGTTCTGGTTTACCTTTAAAACACGAAAAACAGAGATTGCCCCAAAAGCAGAAAATGCATCTTCGGAGAACCTGACTGCAAAGTCATTAAAAATACTGGTAGCAGAAGATAAAATCATGACCCAGAAAATTGTAAACATTCTTCTATCCAATATGGGGCATTCTGTATCCTTTGCCAATAACGGGCAAGAAGCATTTAGCCAGATAGCACCCGGGAAATTCGATTTGGTGCTCATGGATATACAGATGCCTGTGATGGATGGCATAACCGCCACACAAAAACTACGTGAAAAATTCTCAACGGGCCTGCCTCCCATCGTGGGATTCAGTGCCAACAATTTTGAAGGCGACAGAGAAAAATACATGGAAGAAGGACTGGATGAATTCATTTCCAAACCCTTGAAAAAGGATAACTTTCAGCGTATTACAGAAATATTTTCTCTTAACAGGGAATAAGCAGTTTGCAATACCATAGGGGTTTTAATTCTGCTTTGACATATTAAGACTTTTGGGCGTAACCGCTACGCGGTAAAAGGTCGTCGGTGATACTATCTTTTGATATTCTGAGAAAATGTTGACAGGGACATAAATAACAACTATATTTGTTGAATAACCCCTAAAATCTTACGCCATGAACCGTTTTTTGCCGACAGTGCTTCTGGTTGTATTATCTTTTTCCTGTGCCCTTTCTCAATGGAAGCTGGATGTAGAGACAGGCCTGGCAGTCCAGGGATACAACGATGTGAGAATTCCCAATGATACAGGAACCCAATTCAATTTCAACGGTGATTTTGAACTGCAGGGCCCGGTAATTCCCTTACGGATACGCCTTACATGGACCTTCGGAGAAAAGAACCACATCTCCGCTTTGTTTGCCCCCCTTGCCCTCAACTATGAAGGACCCGCACCCTTTGATATTCAGTTCCAGTCCTCCCTGTTTGAACAGGGGCAATTTATTGAGGGTTTTTACAAGTTCAACAGCTACCGGCTGGGCTACCGCCGCGATCTGATCGCAACAGACAACTGGACCCTTGGGGTCGGATTCACCGCGAAAATAAGGGATGCCAGGGTACAACTCAGCACCGAAACCAAGAGCGATAAGAAAGATGATGTGGGGTTTGTGCCACTCCTGAACCTGCATGCCGCTTATCACCGGGACTTTTTTACCCTGTATCTCGATGGCGAAGGACTGGCAGGCGGACCCGGCAGAGCGTTCGACATTTTCCTGGGCGGCAGAGCCCCCCTGCTCCACAACAAACTCCATGTTAAGGGTGGATACCGTTTCCTGGAAGGAGGCGCTGATGTAAGTGAGGTGTACAATTTTACGCTGGTCAATTTTGCAGTTCTGGGGGTTATCTGGCAGATAAACTAATACAATAAATCAGTTCAACCTTATAAAAAAAGCCTATGGAAACAGAACTCAAAAACCGGTTTCTGAAACACTGGAACCAATATTTTGGCAAAACTGAGTTGCCCATAATATTTTATTATACAGAGAAATCACCGAACCTTGAAACAGCCAAAACCCCTTCAGGCTGGCGCTGTTTTATAGGCGAACTGGCAAAGGTGCGCATGGGCCAGTCACTGGCTTTTTCCGATGAAAGTATAAGTTGCGGCGGAGGAAAACGCTACCTTGGATATTCAAA
>SLPR01000494.1 GCA_007131895.1 Bacteroidales bacterium
GAGATTTGGAAGAAACAACCGGTTGCAAAATGCACTGCGACAACTGTCCCTTCAATTCATGCATATTTGGTGGGCTGGAACAAAAATTCAGCAATGAATTCAGAAATTACCTGGTAAGTAAAAAGGTAGCAGAATTGTGATAAATCATCCAGTAAATTGGGTTTAAGAATTTGGAAATAAAGTTTTTAGGTTATAATTTTGAGATTGCAGATTTTTTGATTTTAAAGATCAACAAATACAGACAACATAATAAGAAAACACTATAAAAATCGGAAAGAATGAAAAGAACCATCATAAAAATTGACGAAGATCTCTGCAACGGTTGCGAACTGTGTGTTCAAGGATGCCACGAAGGTGCACTTCAAATGATTGACGGCAAAGCCCGCATGATCAGCGACCTTTATTGCGACGGACTGGGTGCATGCATACCTGAATGTCCTGTAGGTGCCATTACGCTGGAAGAACGTGAAGCAGAACCCTATGACGAAATCAAAGTAATGCAACGTATCTCACCTAAAGGAGAAGCCACCGTTGTGGCACACCTAAACCACCTTATTGACCACAACCAGACCGAATACGTGGAGCAGGGGATTCAATACATCATTGATAACAAACTAGATGTAGACCTCAACAAACTTAAAAATGCTCCCAAAGCCAATAATGAAAATATAGAAACTCCCCAAAAAGAAACAAAAAAAATGGAAATGCACGCAAACCACGGCGGTGGCGGATGCCCCGGCTCAAAAATGATGTCGTTTGACAAACCTGCAGCAACTGCTGCAGCAACAACAACAGTAGCAACAGACCAACCCTCAGAGCTAAGACAATGGCCTGTGCAAATGCACCTGGTAAACCCGCAAGCCCCCTATTTTCAAAATGCAGATGTATTAATGGCAGCTGACTGCGTGGCTTTCTCCATGGGCAACTTTCACAGCAAATATCTCAAAGGAAAAGGTTTGGCCATTGCCTGCCCCAAACTAGATAATGGAAAAGATATTTATGTAGACAAACTTACTGCCATGATTGACATGGCCAAAATCAACACCCTCACTGTGATGATCATGGAAGTACCCTGCTGCTCAGGTTTATTGCAAATCGCCAAAATGGCTACCGAAAAAGCATCCCGTAAAGTACCCGTAAAAGCCCTCGTAGTAGGACTGGATGGCGAAATCAAAAGTGAGGAATGGATTTAATAAGCTGAAAGAGAAAAGTGTAAAGTGAAAAGTTAAACTAAAATACACACAACTCTTAACATCAAACCTTTAGCTCCTAACTTAAATCACTTAGCTTTAAACTCTAAATTAATACCATCGCTCTTTATAAAAGCACAATCAAACAAATTAAAAAAATTCAAATCAAATTAAAAGGAGATTACATTATGAGTATGTTTTGTTTTCAATGTCAGGAAGCCGCAAAAGGCACAGGATGCACCATCAAAGGTGTGTGTGGAAAAGAACCCGAACTGGCCAACATCATGGATGTTTTGATGTATCAGATCAGAGGTATTGCCGTGTATAACATCATGGCCAAAGAAAAAGAAATGGATACAGCTGCCGAGGATCGCTTCATTTTTGAAAGCCTCTTCATGACCATCACCAATGCCAACTTCGACCACCAGCGTTTTATCGACAAAATCCGCGAGGGATTTCAGGTAAGACTGGCCCTGGAAAAAAGACTGGAAGAAGCGGGTGTAGCTGTAAATAAGGAAGAACTTCCCGAAGCTGCAACATGGTATGCTTACACTCCTTCAGAATACGAGAGAAAAGCACAACAGGTGGGTGTATTGCAAATGAGCGAAAACGAAGATGTACGCTCACTGCGCGAACTTACCATCTACGGACTGAAAGGTATTGCAGCTTATGCTGAGCATGCCTTCAACCTCAAGCAGGAAGAGCAGGGAATTTTCGACTTTATTTCAAAAGCCCTGGCTGCTACTCTCGATGATTCTCTTACTGCAGAAGAACTCACTGCATTGGTGCTGGAAACAGGGGCTTTCGGTGTAAAAGTAATGGCATTGCTTGACAAAGCCAATACCACTGCCTATGGCAATCCCGAAATCACCAAAGTAAACATCGGTGTGCGCAACAACCCTGCGATCCTTATCAGTGGTCACGACCTTCGCGACATGGAAGATTTGCTCATCCAAACCGATGGAACAGGTGTTGACGTATATACCCACAGCGAAATGCTGCCCGCCAACTATTATCCTGCTTTCAAAAAATACAAACACTTCGTGGGCAACTATGGCAGCTCATGGTGGAAACAAAAAGAAGAATTTGAAACCTTCAACGGTCCTGTTCTATTCACCACCAACTGCATTGTTCCCCCTACCAAAAAGGCAACCTACACCGACCGCATCTATACTACCGGTTCTTCGGGACTTACCGGTGCCATTCACATCCCCGACCGTGAAGAAGGCGGACGTAAAGACTTTTCTGCCATCATTGAGCATGCAAAAAAATGTCCGCCTCCGATTGAAATTGAAACTGGTGAAATCGTTGGTGGATTTGCCCACAACCAGGTAATGCAACTGGCCGACAAAGTGGTAGATGCAGTAAAATCCGGTGCCATTCGCAAGTTTTTCGTCATGGCTGGATGCGATGGTCGCATGAAAGACCGTGATTACTACACCGAATTTGCTGAAGCTTTGCCCAAAGATACCGTAATCCTCACCGCAGGCTGTGCCAAATACCGTTACAACAAACTGCCCCTGGGTGATATCGGCGGCATACCCAGAGTACTCGACGCAGGTCAGTGCAACGACTCTTACTCACTGGCAGTTATCGCACTGAAACTGAAAGAGGTATTTGAACTCAACGACATCAACGAGCTGCCCATTGCCTACAACATTGCATGGTACGAGCAGAAAGCCGTAATCGTATTGCTGGCATTGCTTTCACTGGGAGTGAAAAACATCCATCTCGGCCCCACCCTGCCTGCATTCCTGTCGCCCAATGTAGCCAAAGTATTGGTAGAGAACTTCGGCATCGCACCCATCGGAACCGTTGACGAAGACATGAAATTGTTCCTCAACTAATCCTTTTCAGAAAAAACCCTGCAGGTTAGGTAACCTACAGGGTTTTTTCTTATTTTTATCATCACAATATATACGAAACCTAAACCCGAAATATCATGATAAAAAAAGCACTTTTTACATTCGTATTTTTGATGATAATCAGCTCTGTTTTAAAAGCACAATTTTCACTAACCGGCGAGATCAGGCCCCGCAGCGAATACCGGCATGGATTCAGCTCCCTGATAGGGCCTGATGAAGATGCCGCTTTTTTTGTTTCCCAGCGATCACGTTTGAATTTCGGCTACGAACACACAGATGTAAAAGTATTTATCAGCCTGCAGGATGTGAGAGTATGGGGAGAAGTGCCTCAACTCAACCGTTCCGACGTCAACTCCTCTATCCATGAAGCATGGGCAGAAATTCCTGTTAATCAGCAGCTTGCACTCAAACTGGGCCGTCAGGAACTGATATATGACAATTCACGTATCTTTGGGAACGTAGACTGGGCGCAGCAAGGAAGAAGCCATGATCTGGCATTGCTTAAACTTGACTTACCCTCAGGCATCAGGCTACATGGAGGCCTGGCTTTCAACCAGGAAGGGGAAAGACGTATAGGAACAATTTACCAGCTGGGTAACTACAAAACCATGCAGTATGTCTGGTTTAACTACAAACCTGGCAATACAGGTATAAGCTTGCTGGCCATGAATCTGGGATTCCAGCATAGTGTAGAAAAAACTGTTTTCAACCAGACCCTGGGAGCGTATATTACCCAAGACCTGGGAGATACCCGCCTGGAAGGTGCATACTACCGGCAAACCGGGAGAGATGCCTTTGACAGGGATTTAAGTGCCTGGTACCTGGGGGCAGAAGCCTCTACCCCACTCTCCGAACAATGGACTGCAAGGGCTGGATTTGAATGGCTTTCAGGAACCAATATGCGTACCACACATAAAAACAACTCCTTTAATCCCTGGTTTGGCACCAATCACCGCTTTAACGGACATATGGACTATTTCTACGTGGGCAATCACATCAATAACGTAGGCCTGAGAGACCTTTACCTCTCTGCCAGTTACTCACAGGGTCCCTGGATGGGAATGGCCGCCCTGCATGGCTTCTGGGCCGATGCAGGCTTATATGAAGCGGGACCTCCATCTGAACAAATGGATGCCTACCTGGGAACCGAACTGGATCTGATGATGGGATATGCTATTAACCCCAGTGTGGCTTTACGCTTCGGATATTCACATATGTTTGCTTCCAGGACCATGGAGCGCATCAAAGGAGGAAGCAGAAACGAGCCTCAGTATTGGCTATGGACAATGATTGTAATTAAACCAAAATTTGTATAGTACGAAACCGCCTGTAGGAATCAACTCTGCAGACAGTTATTCTGCCTATTTAATTCTTTAAATACCTTTTTACTATGAACAGAGAAGACATTTTATGCACATGCATGGACATCACCAAAGGAGAAGTGGAAGATGCCATCAACAAGAAAAAACTAAAAAGTGTAAGGCAAGTGCAGGACGAAACAGAGGCCGGAACAGTTTGCGGAGCCTGTGTAGACGACATCTATCTTTTGCTGGAAGAAATCAATGGAAGTGTGGAAGAGTAGTTTTTTTTGAGAGACGAAAGAGATGAGAGAAAAGTGAAAAGAAAGAAGTAAATAGAGAAAAATAAAGCAACCTTACTCATGACTCATCACATCACTCATCATTCATCATTCATAATTCATAATTCATAATCCACTAAACTCATCATTCATAATCACAAATCATTCAATAACTTATAACTCATTAACCCAATAATTTAATAACTTAAAACCTAAAAATATGAGCAATTTCAATCACAGTACAATTTACGATTTCAAGAAAGATATCAGTTATGCAGAAAACAGTGTAGTGAGTAAGCGTGTGCTGGAGAAAACAACCGGTAACATCAGCCTTTTTGCCTTTGATAAAGGGCAGCAACTCAGCGAGCACTCCGCTCCTTTCGATGCCATGGTGCAATGCGTGGAAGGGAAAGTGGAAATTACCATCAATAAAAAACCCTATATACTCACTGAAGGACAAACCATCATCATGCCTGCCAATGTGCCCCATGCATTAGTGGCCGTGGAGCAGTTCAAAATGTTGCTCACCATGATTAAGGGTGGTGATAAATAAACCACGTAGGGTCTGGCTCAATCATATTGCTGGCAAAAAAAGAAGGAAGGTATTGTTTTCAGTGTCTGATTTACAATCACCCTGTTCTTTTTGCCCCAGCTGAAATATGAAATATATAGACTGAGCCAGACCCCTTTTTTTTTCAAACATCCAACTGAAGCATATTTGCATTTTCCTTCCCCAAATATTGTAATTTGTGAAAGCTTTTAAATTCCTCCATCGCTGGCTGGGCGTCATTGCCGCGATATTTATTCTTTTGTTTGCCGTAAGTGGCATTGTGCTCAACCACCGAAGCTTTTTTTCATCCATAGACATCAATCGCAGCTACCTGCCCGGGGCACATCGATATCAAAACTGGAACCTGTCAGCAGTAAAATCAGCCACTTCCATCTCACAGGACAGCCTGTTGATTTACGGTAACATCGGCATATGGCTTACCGACAGCCTGATGCAGGATTACACCCCTTATTACACGGGCATCAGACGCGGAGCCGACAACCGGCGCACAGCTTCGGTAGTAAAAACTCCCTCGGGCAACATTCTGGCAGGAACCATGTCTGGTTTGTACCTGTTGAAAAACCATCATTGGTATCCGCTCAGGTTGCCGGTACAAGAAAAACGCATAACAGGCCTTACCGTTACCGGTAATAAAACATGGATTACAACCCGTTCCAGCCTTATTATGCTCAGGGAAGAAAACTCCGGGTTCTCTTCAGTGGAAGTGCCCCTTCCCCACCCTGCGGATTTTA
>SLPR01000219.1 GCA_007131895.1 Bacteroidales bacterium
AGCAAATATGGATCTGATGCTCAATGTTCTTGTAAGTTTTATGCTGTTTGTTTTTATCTTTACAGGTAAAGGGCGCCGCATCGACAGAATGGAAGGAATCATTTTCCTTGCCCTCTACATTGCCTACATGCTATATCTGGCAGTGTTTTAAAAAATCGCTGAAGAATGTTAAAAACCTGACCCGCCTATGACAACTATTGCTCATACTATTGAAAAGATGGATTCCATCGTAAACCAATGCATGGAGAAAAATCTGCGTGCCGGTTTTTTCGCGGTGCTGTACCGTCATGTTACACTGCGAATCAAACAAGGCATTGATAACAAGGAATTTGAAGACAACGAAAGAATGGAAAAATTTGACATTCTGTTTGCCCAACGTTTCTTTGATGCCTATGATGCATTTCTGAGCAATCAACCGGCCACATGCAGCTGGGAGATTGCCTTTGAAGCCTCAAAAAAGACAGATTTCATGGTAATGCAGCACCTGCTGCTGGGCATCAATGCCCATATCAATCTCGATCTGGGCATTGCCGCTGCTGAAACCATGCAGGGAAAATCCATGTTGCCCCTGAAGAATGATTTTGATAAAATCAACCATATCCTGGCCTCGCTGGTTGATGAGGTAAAAAACAATATCGGGCGGGTATCTCCGGTTTTCAAGATGCTCATGAGCCTGGCGCGTGGCAGGGATGAACTGTTGATCAACTTCAGCATTTTTGCCGCCCGTGACGGGGCATGGAAATTTGCCCTTGAGTATCACAGCAGCAATGACAAGAAAACCTCCATCATTGAACGGGATGACAGGATTGCCCGTCTGGGCAGCGCCATCATCAACCCGGGAAGGTGGTTGTCTTTTCTTGTTACCCTCATAAGGTGGGGTGAATATAAATCTCCGGCAAGAAAAATGGCCATTATCGGGCAAATGGTTTAGCATTTTCCTGCATGTCCATATCCGAACAAACATGTACTCCTGCGAACAATTGCTCCTTACAGCAACAATACCCCATCTGATTCAACTACCTGAATACATGCCTGATAGCAGACATGGCACGTTTTTGATATGTATCCATTGAGCTGTATCAAAAGGCCTTTTGCAGATGAGTGCTGAGCCTGCCGGGATTTCTTTATCATGCGGCTATGGTTTGAGCAAGCTCAACTTGTTAAATATTCTTTGGATACTGCTCCATGTATGAATCAAACCCCATTCCATGAAGCGCAGGATTCTGGTTTCCGTTTTAACAGTTATGCTGACCACCAGCCTTTTTGCCCAATTGCCCCGAAGAGCATTTCTGGGCACACAACTTTACACCGTCAATGACTCTGTGGCACGGCTTTATAAATTGCCTGAAGCCCAAGGCGCACTCATACAGAGAGTAGTTGAGAACAGCTCGGCAAAGTCAGTTGGCCTTCAACCCGGAGATGTAATTGTATCAGTACAAGACAAGAATATTGCCACTCATCTTGAGGTTGTTGAAACCATTGGCAGCTACCGCGAGGGAGATGTGATACAATTCAGCTATTACCGAAACGGTGAACTTCAACATGCAGAAGCACCTCTGAAGGGTTTTCCAAAAGAGACCTCTGAACACGCGGAAGTCATTTATGATGCAGTACCTTATGATGGAGGCTATGTAAGAACCATTATCAGAAAACCACCCGGAGAAGGACCTCACCCGGCATTTTTCTTCATCCAGGGGGCTCATTGTGGCTCCATTGACGGGATGAACCCCCGCTCACCTGTGGCAATGCTGCTGGAAGGACTCACCAAAAAAGGCTATGTGGTTGTGAAAACTGAAAAAGCGGGCATAGGCGACAGTCGAAACAAAATTCATTGTACAGATTGTGATTTGGATTACGAAACCCGGCTTTTTACAGCAAGCTTCAACCAGCTTTCCCAATATGATTTCATCGATACATCCAATGTATTTGTTTTCGGACACAGCATGGGCGGCGTGCAGGCCCCCTTGATGCAAACCGATTTTCCGCCCAGAGGCATTGCCGTATTCGGCACCATTGCCCGCCCCTGGTTTGAATATTACATGGACATTGCCCGCAAACAAAGACTTTTGGTGGGACAGGATTACCTTGAAAATGAAAAGCATGTAGCCCGTGCCATACCGTTTTACTACAAACTCATGATAGAAAAAATGAGCCCGGAGGAAATGAAACAGGACCCCGAGTTGAAAGACTTCATGTACAACCAATGGAGCTACGACGGAGAAGGAAGATTTCACGGCCGCCATTACACATTCTGGCAACAGTTGCAGGACACACGCCTTTTCACCGCATGGGCCAGTACCCCGGCACATGTGCTGTCCATATGGGGCGAGGGTGAGTTTGTAGCCCTGAATCCCTTTGAGCACGAACTGATTGCAGACATTGTAAACCAATACAACCCCAGGAAAGCCAGGCTTTACAGCATGCCCAACATCGACCATGGTTTTGTCAGGGTGGAGGATGTGCAACATGCCATTGACATAAGAAATGACTGGGAGTACCAGTACACCCATTTCAACAACAACCTGACAGATGTTTTGCACGAATGGATGCAGGAAATCATCAATTAAAAACTTTAAACGCAATGGAAACCAACAGGAGAGAATTTCTTAAAACAATGGGTATAGCTACCCTGTGTGCATGCACCGGAGCAGCCGGATTCAACAGCTGCTCAATGATAAAAGGAGTTTCTAAAACTACCCCTATCCCAACTGAAGCCATAACCCATAATGGCAATCTGCTTATGATTGACCTGGAGCAATCAGCCTTTTTGCAGATTACCGGCAGAGCCGGAAAAACAAACCTTGAGGACGATGATCAAACAAAAATCATTGTTGTTCACCATAGTCCGGGTGAATACAAAGCCTTTTCTGACCGCTGCACCCATGGTGGACGGGAATTGAACTACCTGCATGAAAAAGAGCAATTGCAGTGCAGCAGCTTTGGCCATTCAGCTTTCAAACTCACCAATGGCCATGTAATTAAAGGGCCAGCGGAAGGTCCATTGGCAATTTACCCTCTATCAAAATCAGGAAAAACTTTACAGATACAATTGTCATAAATGGAATCAGTAGTCTGGGGAATTGATATAGTAATACCCATCTTTATGATGGTAATGGGGTTCGGCATTGCAATTATATGGGCGATGGATATCATAAAAGGCAAATTCAGCCACATGGGCCATTTCTTTCGCTGGTCCAATGACGGGGGCGATTTGATGTGGCCGCATATCATTGCGGAATACCTTACTGCAGCAGGGTTAATTGCGGCAGGAATGGGAGCCCTGGCCGGACTTGACTGGGCTCCTCCCCTTTCGCTGGTAATGCTGGGAGCACTTTGTTATACTTCGCTCAACAGTTTGGGATGGGTATTTGCAGACAAGAAGAGATTGCCCTATGGAATACCTATGGTGTTTGGGTTGTTGGGAGGAATTGCATCGCTGGTCATACTCATCTGGCAAATGTAAAGAGTTTAATCATTAAGGCCGACCGGGTTATTTTCCACTAACAACCACCTCCCACAGGCTTTTTCAAAAGCGGCAAAAGAACTTTGGGGAAGCACATTTTGAACATATATGAACGCAACGCTGTTTCTTTGGGAGTAATAACCTCTAAATCAAACGGTATTATGCAAAACCTGCTTCGCACTAACGACATTAAAGGCTACATTTTTATCCGCCTTATCCTGGGATATGTATTTCTGGTGGCGGGAATTCAGAAGTTTATTTTCCCCGAGGCTATGGGCCCGGGGAGGTTTATGGAGATGGGATTCCCCTTTCCTGCATTTACGGCCTACTTTGTAGGCTTTTTTGAAACCCTTGGGGGCTTGTTTATTTTGCTGGGACTGGCATCACGCCTGGCTGCCATACCGCTGTTCATCACCATGGCTGTGGCTATTATCACCACCAAATTCCCGCAACTTTCAGACGGTTTCTGGGGCTTTGCCCATGCCGCCAGGCTGGATATTTCCATGCTGCTGACCTCCCTCTTTGTTATCATCAACGGGTCGGATAAAAACTCTCTTGACAACAGGTTTTTCGACAAGTAAAAGAAATGTCTGACGGGCATCACTGCGCCCGTCATACAATTTTAAGAAAACTGGAATTTCCTCAGCAGATATACTCTCGTTCCTTACTCATACTTCAACGTTTCGATGGGATTGCGACGGGCTTCGTTGATGGCAATGGTATTCACAATAATCATACACAGTGCCCATGCCAGTACCCCCACGATCAGAAACGGCAGAAAATGAATCTGAGTGCGATACACGAAACTATCCAGCCAGTTATCAATAAAGAAATAGACCATTGGCCATGCGATAAGGTTGGAGACCAGCACCAGCAAGCTGAATTCCAGTGATATCATTCGGGAAAGCCTTGAAGAAGACGCCCCCAATACCTTACGGATACCAAACTCTTTGCGTTTGGCATTGAGCACATAGGCTGTTGTGCCCCATAAGCCCAGCACAGCCAGGATGATGGCAAAATAACTGAAGAGTTTGCCCATACCAGCTGTTTGCAGCTCGTTCTGATAAAGACTGTCGTAGCGTTCATCCATAAAGAAGTAACTTACAGCATACCCCGGATTCGTTTCCTCCCATGCATTTTCAATGGTTTCAACTACCTCGCGGAGGTTGTCATGCCTGAACCGCACCAGCATTCTCAATGTACCGGGGCCAAACTCACGAAACTCATAATTCATAAAGAATGCTGTGGGCTGCACCCTGTTGTGTACACTCTGGAAGTGCATATCTTCTAGCAGACCGATAACCTGCTTATCGTCGTCATACCAAAAGCCTCTCAACACGGCTCCCACCGGATCGGTTAAGCCCAGTGCCCGTGCTGCACTCTGATTCAGCACCACATGTTTTACACTGTCGGTGCTGTAGGATGGATCAAAAACTCTTCCTTCCAGCAGCCTAGCTCCAAGGGTTTCAAAATAGCCAAAATCCACCGGGGCAAAACTGATGGGCTGCGCTTCCTCAGGCCCCTGATGGGTAAGACGAAGTTGCCCCTGATTACCCACACTTTCGGTGGGAACATGAGCTCCACCACTCACACTCACTATAAAAGGATAAGTTTCAAGAGTATTTTTCAGTCGATGATAATTCTGGTTAATATCAGAGGATTGGCGATTGAATATAACAATGAGGTTTTCTTTTTCAAATCCAGGCTCCTTCATGGCAAAATGATTCTGGCGGATGATAAGCGTGCTGGCAAGAACAAGCCCCACAGATATAGTAATCTGCACAATTATCAGCAACTGCCTGTAGCGTAGATTCAGGTTCAGCCCGCTTTGCACTCTGCGGCTGATAAGTGCCGTAGATCCCTTCAGTACTTCCAGAGGACGAAAACCCGACATCACGATTCCGGGGTAAAAACCCGAAAGCAAAGCCACAACGATTACAATACTTAATAGCCATAACCAGAAAGCCCCCATTCCGGTATAACTCATTTCCAGTTGTGTGCCAATAACTTCAGAGAAATAAGGGAGAAATATTTCCAGTAACCCCAGGCTCAACACAAAGGAAAGCAGACACAACAGGAGCGATTCGCTGAGAAAAAGCTGCATAAGTTGCTTGCGTCCTGCACCCAATACTTTGCGCATTCCCACTTCCCTGGCCCTTTGTGTGGCGCGGGCTGTAGTAAGATTTACATAATTTACACAAGCAAGCAGAATGATTAACACTGCAGATACAGAAAAAATATAAAGGGTGGTAGCATTGCCTGTAAGCATAAAGGCACTGGTTTCAATACCTGAGGATGCAAGATACATTTTACCTAAGGGCTGCAGATACATATAAAATCCACGTTCGCGGAAGGTGGTACCGCGCACTTCATCATACAAATCAAAAATTTTCTTCCCGGTAAGCTCAGGGTCGGCATCAGCTCTCAGCTGCATATAATAAACCGTGGAATGATTCCCCCAATGCGTAAACATGTGATCATTCACATTGCGCATTGCTTCAAAGTTGGCCACCAGTTCAAAATCCATATGAGATTTGCCCGGTGATTCCTTCAATACGCCTTCCACCGTAAAATCAATCATATTACTGTATTTCAACACTTGCCCTATGGGATTGCTGTCGCCAAAATACTTTTGTGCAGCATTAGTACTGAGGATAATACCATAAGGATTCTCTGCAAAGCTCTCCAGGCTTCCTTCCTGTAACTCAAAGCCAAGTAAGGGAAAAAACTCAGCATCAGCAATTATGAGTTTCCTTTCCATCAACTCTGTCTCACCAACCTGCACAATGCCTGACATAGAATAACTCAAAACCCTTGTAACACGTTCTATCTCAGGAATCCCCTCCAGGTGCTCATGAAATAAGGCTGACAGTACAAGCATCTGTCTGTCTTTGTTGAAGGTATTGTGTACTATGCGGTAAACATTCTCCCTTTCGGGATGATACCTGTCGTAGGCCCTTTCTTCCAAAACATACAAAGAAATGGCAATAAAGCCGGTAAAGCCTATGGCCAGCCCCAGGATATTTACCAGTGAAGAAAATTTACGGCGCAAAAGATTGCGAAATCCAAGTTTAAGAAAATGTCCTGTCATAGCCCTTACTTATTAATATGTTACCAATAAAAAAAGTACTGTCACTTTGGTATTTTCTGCATAGCATTACAGCCAAATACATTTATTTGTTGACATTCATGTTATTGCAGATAGCCCAAGATTTATCACCTGCCGGACCAACAATCGGGGAGTCCGGATTTGAATCATATTTATAGTTAATATGCACAGTAAATAAGAACATAAATCGGGAGATTGGAATGAATTATAATTCAAAAAAAAATCCTTACAACTTCTCCAGAAATTGTATGGGTGAAACAAACTGATATTCTGCGGAAATTTCAAAAAAGTAATTCAGCAGGTTTAAATGTTCTGCACCCACAATGAGCAATATACGATCCTCCGGCCCCACAGCAATTCGTTGCACATTGCGAAATATGCGTAAGTTGCGATTAAACCATCGGCCGGTTTCAAAGTCAACTCCCGTAAAGTCGCCGGGCTCTTCTTCATACTGAAAAGGATGAAGAAGATAGTAAGAAAGAGACTTATTAACAATATCAGGATGATTGATGTATGCCAATTCTTCGACCATCGAACTGACTTTTTCCCGCCCCTCCATTCGTTCGCGTATATACTGCAGATTAGGTGAGTTTTTATAAAAATCCTCAAAAGCAGCCATCCTTGTTTCATTCCCAAATATCTCAAGAATTTCCGGATAATGCCGCCCCATGTCGTCCACGCAATATATTTTGTAAAGACCCAGATTCGCTGCGATGCGAAAACCCAGCTGGAAAACTTCATTTTTACCGGGCTCCCAACGTCCTTCTTTGTATTCATTGTAGAGAGAATCGGTATATTGCTGCCGGGAGGGTTCCCATTCCACGGCAATCACTGTGGGATTAAACGTCTCAATGGCTTTGGCAATGGCAATGATTTCCGACTGCCAGGGCTCCTTCAATACATCAATCTGATCCTCTTCAGCTGTTTGAAAAGCATCCAGGTTTGGATAGGCAAAATGAAAAGTGCCCAGGGTCATAACTTCTACAGGATATTTAATTCTTTCCGGTTGGGCATGACTGGTTCCCAGCCAACCCGCGAATAAAAGAAGTAAAATACTTCGTAAGCATACTTTTTTCATGACACATCCTTTTGATTACAATGAGTTTATTGTGCAATAGCTATTGAATGTTATCAATCATAGAAACAGCCATAGCCAAATGTAAGTACATATACAGACGGTTTGCTACAACAAAATGTTACCGTCCAAATTTATTATTTTTCATCAATCAGCATTTTCTTGCTACTGTTTATTCCATACCTTTTTCCGGTTACTTCCGCTAAACTCTTTTTTACCATTGTAGTCTATTCATGGCCCCTAAAAAAAAGGTCAGCAAGTCTTTAGATGCCGGCATTATTCTTTCTCCATTTCAAAAACCGCCCCACCCTGCTTAAGAATGAGCATGTTGTCTTTGGGTTTGAATTCTAATTCGAGTTGGATTTGTTCTGCTCTGAAGATGTGATTCCCTATCGCCTCAAGGACAAAAGAGGGTTGTCCGGTACCCTGCGCCATCAACACATTATTTCCTGTAAAAATGGTCAGCTTTATGGGCAGTTGCGGACTTGCATATACGCCGGGGTACAGTTCCAGTTCTTCGGGGGTAAGAGCCACAGCTGGCAGGAATTCCGGTAAATCATAATCTTTTCCGAAGTAGATGCTCAACACCCCTATGAGAATATCATTCATGGGATACCCCACAGCATTGGAGGCAAAAGCAACAGAGAAATTTTCTTCGGGGAATAAGGATGCATTGGCCTGAAAACCATCTATTCCACCGGTATGCCCGTAACCCACCTTATCGTAAAAAGGGACCTGAAACATACCCATTCCATAGCCATCTCTGGTTATCATCATTTGTTGTAAGGTAGCCCGACTCACAAGGTTTCCCTCAAAAAGGTTATACAGGAAAACATTCATATCGTGGGGTGTAGAAACAATAGCACCGGCGCCCAGGGGAATACTCATATCTGTTTCAGCCTCCCGATTCCAGCCACCTGCGCGCATATAGGAGCGGGCTTCATGTACAGAAGATGCCGGTGATTGACCCACGTATGTGTTTTGAAGCCCAAGGGGTTCTGCAATTAATTCCGCGACCAGGTCTGTATAGCTTTTGCCGGTTACATCTTCTGCAATAAAAGTAAGCAACACATAATTGGTATTGGAGTATTCTCCTTTTTCTCCGGGTTCAAAAGCCATAGGATAGGCGGTAACAATCTCCAGCAATTGTTCGCGGGTGTGGGGGCTTGTGTGATACTTCAAATATTCAGGAGCATTGGTAAAGTTAAAGAGACCGCTCCGGTGACGCAGCAAATCATCAATAGCAATATTTTCTGCCTGCTGAATATCCGGAAAGAAATCGCTGAGCGGGTCAAAAAGAGAAAGCTCTCCATCCTCTACCAGCTTCATGATAAGGGTAGCTGTAAAGGTTTTGGAAACGGAGCCAATGCGGTACAGTGTATTATTGCCGGCAGGCACCTCCTGCTCAACATTGGCATACCCGTAACTATGGCTGTATATTTCCTCTCCGTTGTGAAACAGGGAAATGCTTCCCATTCCGCGGTCATTGTTCTCAATGATGGAAAACAAACTATCCATTCGCGATTTGTCAAAGTCCTGCGCATACAGGCTAAGACTTGTGAGCAATACTGAAACTACCAGTAATTTTCTGAATATGTTCATGTGCTTTTGTTTAATGAGGTTAAAGTGATGAAAGTGAAAATCAAACAGCACGCCAACCAACATATACTATTCAAAATCAAGTCATCTGACAAATCATCCAGTCCAACCTGGCATCTTCTGAATGGTCAATATCGAACACTTTTATAGCAGAATCGGACAACCTTCGTTTTAATAATTGCCATTATTTTGAAGCTACTACACTAATTACCTTATCTGTAGGATATTTGGCATAATTTTGCAACGAGTTCTGTCATTTGGACAATACTACTGGTTTATCTCATGTGTCAGTCCAGAACCATATATTGGCGATGCATGTATGTTTTCCGTTTTGCTTTCGCATGCATTTAATGCGTAAGGTCTTTCTTAAAGAAAGATGATAAAACCACCCCAAAAAGCTACAATCACAAGGAAATTTCTTATGAACAATTACAAAACACTTCCCTTCGCCCCGTCCCGGATCGCCACCATAGATGTGTGTGAAACAGGGAGAAAAAAGCACCATATTGCTGCCATGATTGAACTGGACGTTACCGATGCAAGAAGCAAGATCAGGCAATACAGAAGAACCCAAGGGAAAATATCCTTCACGGCCTGGCTCATCAAAGCCATCAGCCTCACGGTGGCCGGGCACCAGATAGCGGCTGCTTTCCTGAAAGGGAAACGCCGGTTGATGATATTTGACGACATCAACATTTCCATGGCGGTAGAAAAAGAGGTAAACGGAGAAAGAGTCCCCATTCCGCTTATCATCGAAAAAGCACAACACGCGAGTGCAGAATCCATCACCCGGCAAATCAGCGAAGCAAGAGACTGCAACATCACCGGCAAAGACATAGTACTGCAAAGAAACACCGGCAGAATGGAAAAAATCTATTACCATCTTCCGGGATTTCTCAGAAGATTGGTGTGGAAAATTATTTTGAAGCACCCCCGAATGGCATATGGCAAAATGGGAAACGTTGCCTTTACTTCTATAGGCATGATGGGCAACGTAAAAGGCTGGTTTATTCCTTTGTCAGTCCATCCGCTTTGCTTTGGCGTCGGCACTATCAATAAAAAGCCGGCGGTGGTAAATAATCAGATTGTCATCAGGGAGCTGCTCAGCATGACCATTTTGCTTGACCATGATGTAATTGACGGTGCACAAATGGCTCGATTTATCAATGAACTTACTCAGAATATTGAAGGAGGTATTGGAGTATAGTGGATTAATAATCAATTCACTATGCCCTTGTTAATCTTGCAGCCATCGCAGGAATAATATACCTGATCAGACGACGCCTGAAAATCAGGAAAGAAGAGACGTTTGAAAGGAGAAGCAACTGATTTGCAACTAACATTTTTCTTTAGCTGTTCGATTTCGTACGTTCATTTTGTATTTCTGAACAGTTTGAAGAATCCCTGTGTTTAGCTTGATTCATATAATGCTGATTCATTGAAACATAGCGGTTTCGGCATAATTTTCCCTTACATTTGTCAAAGAATAAAATATTTCTTTGATCGGACCCCTAATCCGGCAACCTTTCTTTGTTTGCAACGAGAGCAAAAAAGGGAAAGGTGGAAACACATTGTAACCAGGAAAACTTTGAAGACATGACAGTTCCAATTACTTCCCTGAAAACATTCTACCGCACCCTGAGTAGAAATCCATTGTTTACATTTATCAATATATTGGGTCTTGCCATCGGACTGGCAGCATCTATCATTATATATTTGTGGGTATATGATGAGTTAAGTTTTGACAAGTTTCACGAAAACAGTCATCGTATTTACAGGGTAGAACGAGACATGGTAATCGATGACAACCGGATGCTGGTTCCTATTACTTCACCACCGGTAGCCCCCCAAATGGCAGAGGATTATGCACATGTAGAAGCTTTCACACGCCTGGCACGGGAAGATGTGCTGATAGAAGATAACCGGATGATGCAAACCAAGGAGACTTTGTTTTATACTGACAGCTCCTTTTTTGACATTTTCTCTTTCCCGGTGTTACAGGGAAATCCCCAATCCTGTCTCACAGAACCATTCAGTGTGGCATTATCAGAGAGTGCTGCCCGCAAATACCTGGGCGACAACCCTAAAATTGGAAGCATTATTCGTATCAACATCAATCAGCAGCAACAACCCTTTACCGTAACAGCCATTTTTGAAGACTTCCCTTCCAATTCTCATATACAAGCGGGAGTTATTGCCTCTTTCACTTCACTTCGCAGCCTCAGGCATGAGATGATGATGACCAGCTGGATGGCCAGTTTCCTTTACAGCTATATTCTGGTTTCTGAAAGCACCGACCCGAAACTTCTGGAATCACAATTGCAAGACATGGTAGATCTGTATTTTGGAGATGACATCCGAAACTTTCTGCAAGTAGACAACCCCCGTGATTTCCTTAAAATTCAGCTCATGCCCTTAACCGCGATACACCTCAGTGGCAACCGGACATGGGAGCTGGAAACACCCGGAAGCAAAACCTCTGTTACCGTTTTCAGCCTGGTTTCTCTTTTGCTGCTGGTGATTGCAGGTATCAACTTCATGAACCTCTCTACGGCACGAGCCTCCAAACGGGCCAGAGAAGTGGGAGTGCGAAAAGTATCCGGAGCATCCCGTCAACAGCTAATGGTTCAATTTCTTACCGAATCTCTCCTTTTCAGCTTCATTGCCCTGGTTCTGGCACTGCTGCTCATTGAGATAGCTCTGCCCTCCTTTTCTGCCTTTACCGGCAAAGATCTGAGTCTGAACATGCTGCTAAGTTCCTGGAATTTACCCCTGCTTCTGGGTGCCTGGCTGGCTACTGCTTTCCTGTCAGGTATCTATCCTGCGTTTTTTCTTTCTTCCTTTCAACCTGCAGAAGTATTGAAAGGCAAGCCGGGCGCCAATGGCGGACAACAATTCCGTAAAATACTGGTGGTCGGTCAGTTTGCCATATCTATTGCGCTGATCATATGCGCAATGACAGCCTACCAGCACCTGCAGTATATCAACAACAAGGACCTGGGCTACAACCGCCACAATCTCATTGACATCCCCATTGAAGACCGGACTGTATTCAAATCTTTTTCTGCTCTTGAACACGATTTCCGCAGCCTGCCCTACGTTCAAAATGTAACAAGGTCCATGGTCATCCCCACAGATGCCAACTTTACTGACAATCCCTTTATGCTTCGCTCAAGGTCTGACCTGTTTTTCCCTATTCTGAATCATGCCGACGAAAACTACCTCCCCACACTGGAGATAAGAATCATTGCGGGGGAAAATTTCACGGTAGAAATGGTAAAGGATTCAACCCATTATCACATTATCAATAAAGCAGCAGCCCGGATGTTTGGTTTTTCAGATCCCTTCGAAGCCCTGGGGCAGGATATAGGACAGGTAGGTGGCAGAGAAGGGCAAACCCGACATTGGGGGCCCATTGTAGGCGTTTGTGAAGACTTTCACTTCCAGGCCCTGACTGAGTATATCAAACCCATGGTCATCATTGCTTCAGCAGAAAGACATGACCATATCACCATCAGGGTGGAAGATACCGATCTGCAAAAGGCAGAGGAAGGATTGAAGCAAATATGGGAAGAGCACTTTCCCATGCATATGTTTTACAGCAACCGTGTAGCTCACAATTTTGATGCACAGCATATGACTGAGCATCGCTTGCAGGTCATCCTGCTGTTGTTTACTTACCTTTCAGTATTCGTAGCATGCCTGGGGTTACTGGGTCTGTCGGCCTTTTCGGCAGAACAACGAATCAAGGAGATAGGGATCCGAAAAACCCTGGGAGCCAACATGAAACAAATTATCTTCATGATATCGGCCGATTTCAGCAAGCTTGTTTTCATTGCCGGGCTTATTGCCCTGCCGGCTGCGTATTTCATTATGCATGACTGGCTAAGCAATTTCCCCTACCGGCGCGATATGCAGCTGTGGGTTTTCATCCTGGCTATGCTGGCAGCATGGACAGTTTCCATGATAACAGTTTTTATCAATGCCTACAGTGCCGCAAGGGTAAACCCGGTGAATACTTTACAGCATGAGTAAAGCCTAAAAGGAGAAAACCGGTATGAATACAAAAGAGAACACTTAAGAGTCCTGGTTGAACAGAACAAGGTTTTCAAGCCCTTTGTCTTCCTACAAAAGTGATTTCTATGCCTTACTACCTCCCCAATAAAACTTCAAAGCTTTGGGTATGTACTTTATTTTCAGCCCTGAAATTTGGCGTTCGCCAGCGAACACTTTTCTTTCAAAAACAGAAAGAGAAAGGGTCAAAACCACTCCTTACAGCATTACAAAAAACTGTATTTCAGCCATTTTCAATCATTGGTACGATTTTGATGTACCACTAAATAACCAATTCGTATTCAAATAAACTTCAGTCACTTTAATCAACAATAATTCGATGCAATACAGAGAAATATTTTTCGGGTTCAGGATAATTGCGGTTTCAGCAATCCTGGTTTTCATTATGGTTTTTGAAAGCAATGCCAATCAATCGGGTCAAACCTTTCGCGGACGGGTACTGGACGCTTACACCGAATTGCCCTTACCCGGAGCTACGGTGGTTATTGAAAACTCCTCCCCCCTGCGTGGGACAGCTACAGACCTCAATGGAGCATTCCAGCTTAAAGACCTTCCCCTGGGTCGTATCGACATAAGAGTAAGCATGATGGGATACCAGCCTGTGCAGTTGAGAAACCTGTTGCTGGTATCGGGGCGTGAGCTGGTGATGGATATCAAACTGGAAGAGCAGGTTTATGTGCTGGATGATGTGGTTGTACGCCCTGAAATACGCAAAGATCAGCCCCTCAATGAAATGGCCATGGTGAGTGCCCGGTCTTTTACCGTTGACGAAACCGAACGATATGCGGGTAGCCTTGGCGATCCCTCGCGTATGGCAGCCAATTTTGCAGGAGTATCTTCGGTGTCCGATCAGCGCAATGACATCATCATCCGGGGCAACTCACCCCTGGGCTTGCTATGGCGTCTGGAAGGGGTAGAAATTCCCAACCCTAACCATTTTGGTTCGCTGGGTTCTAACGGTGGCCCCATAAGCATGCTCAACAACAATTTGCTTACCAATTCTGATTTCTATACCGGTGCCTTCCCTGCCGAATTTGGCAATGCCCTGGCCGGAGCTTTTGACCTGCGCATGCGTAATGGCAACAATCAACGGCATGAATTTATGGGGCAGGTTGGATTCAACGGGTTTGAGCTGGGCGCCGAAGGTCCTTTATCTGACAACAGCCAGGCTTCTTATATGGCCAACTTCCGCTACAGCACACTGGAAATACTGCATGCGGCCGGGATGAACTTCGGAACCGGTGCTGCCATACCAGAATACAAGGATCTCTCCTTCAAGCTAAACTTCCCGATAAAAAATGGCCGGATCAGTGTTTTCGCATTGGGAGGTACCAATTCCATTGCCATGCTCGACAGCCAGGAGGATGACGCCCAATATGGGTTTTCGGGTTCTGACCTTTATTATGGGAACAGCATGGGTGTGGCAGGAGTTAATCACGTCTATTACTTCAACGAAAATGCCAGGTTGACCAACACGCTGGCGGTATCGGGCATTGACGGGACAGCTGAAATATATGACCTGAGCTTTAGCCTGGAGAAACCTTCGCTGATTGAAAGATTATGGGAAGTTAAATATACCCTTTCCAGCAAATATTCTCACAGGTTCAATTCCCGCAACTATTTGAATGCTGGTTTGGTTTACGATTTTTACGATGTGGGCTATCATGGGAAATATTTCCATGAAAACAATGAACAATACCATCATTATCTGGATAATACCGGAAACATGAGCTTTGCCCGCACTTTTGCCGAATGGCGGCATCGTTTCTCCGATAAGTTGTCCATCACTTCCGGATTGCATTCCTCCTTGCTGTTTCTCAATGAAAGCTATGCTCTTGAACCACGCATGGGTGCAAAATGGGAGTTTACTCCCGGCCAGTCCATCAACTTTGGAGCGGGGCTTCACAGCCAGATGCAGATGAGAGCACTTTACTTTGGCCAGCGACTCGTGGACACCCTTAACCTGACTTACGAAATGACCAACAAAGAAGTGGATTTTACCCGCAGCCTTCACATGGTAGCAGGTTATGAACGACTGCTCGGGCAAGGACACAGACTAAAAGGAGAAATATACTACCAGTACCTGTACAACGTACCCGTAGCATGGCGCCGCCCCGAATTTTCCCTTCTCAGCCAGGGAGGTGGTTATGGATTCATGATTTACGACAACTTGCAAAACACAGGTACAGGAGAAAACAAAGGGGTAGAACTTACCCTGGAAAAATTTCTGCACAAAGGTTTTTATTACCTGGTTACGGCCTCGGTGTTTGATGCAGGCTACAGAGGATATGACGGAATTTGGCGCAACTCAGCTTTCAATAACAACTTTGTGTTCAATGCCCTGTCGGGTTATGAATGGCAACTGGGGAGCAAATCCATGTTGTCTGTTGATGTAAAGATGGTGTATGCCGGCGGGACCCGCTACCTGCCCATTGATGAGGAAAAATCTGCTGCAGATGATGCTGTGCGCTATCACTGGGACAGAGCTTTTGATGAAAGGTTTCCCGATTATTTCCGGATCAACGGGCGTATTACTTTCCGTTTGAATGGGCGCAGTGTAAACCAGGAGTGGGCGCTGGACCTACAAAACATTACCAATCACCAGAATGTTTTTATCCAGAACTGGAACAGTCAAAAACAGGAAATCAGCACTTCTTACCAAACAGGTTTTATGCCCATGATGACTTACCGGATTTACTTTTAGGTCTAAGTTTAGATTTGACATCATGTACGCCTGATTATCCTAAATGCTTTCTGCAAAAGCATTTAAATCAGCTTATAAGATTGCATCAGGCCCAACTGAAATACAATACCCGAAAACCAACAACAAAGCCGGGAAATTCCCGGCTTTGACAGAATCCCTTGTGATTCGGTAATTATGAGATGGCAATTTGTTTTGCGGGTTTGGGTTTGATTTCTTCCCGCTTGGGCAGTTTGAGGTGCAGAATGCCATTTTCATACTTTGCTGAAATTTTTTCTGCATCCACCATGTTCTCAGGAATGGTGAAACTGCGCTGGAATGACTGGTAGCTGAATTCCCGACGGGTAACCTTTTCTCCCTCTTTTTCCACATCCTCATGTTGCTTTTCGGAAGAGATGGTCAGACGACCGTTGTCAAAATCAACTTTGAAATCGTCTTTCTTCATGCCGGGAACGGCCACTTCGATCATAAACTGATCGTTGTCTTCTTTAATGTTTACAGCAGGCAAAGTAGTGTTGGTGTCTGAAAAATTGCTGCTGTTCCAGTCCATCAAATCTCCTTCAAAAAAGCGATCCAGCATTGAAGGAAGATGGGACATCCAAGGATTTGAAATTCTTGCGAGTGTCATAACTTTACCCTCCTTTTTTTTGGTTAGACATAAATACATTTAAAGTGTTGAATTCAAGGTCTTTTTTCAACTTCTTCATCTAGTCATATTCAACTTAAATACCAAAAACAACATTGCCAATTACAAATATTTCAAAACAAATCTTTGTTCCTGAAAAACAAGCACTTACCAAATTAATTACTGAAGAAAACTTTTGAAAAAAACAGCAAGCGCATGCCATTTAGTCGTCCTGAAACCCAAAACCTGTCGTTTTGTCTTAATACTGAGTTTTTTGTTCATCCAAAACCTTGTCAGGAGCCCGAATAAGGTACCGCTAAAAAAAACCTTCCTCCCATGGCATTCATGCAGGTTACGGTCTCTGGTACTACCCCTTACTGAACCCCTTTCCAATAACATCAGAGGTATTCATTACAGCAATGAAGGCATTGGGGTCAACAGATTTCACATAATCGTTGATGTCGGTTACATCCTTCCGATCCAGAGCTGAGATGATGATCTTTTTCTCATTCTCCGGAAAAAAGAGACCACTCCCTTTTACAAAAGATCCACCACAATCGGATTGCAGAATGAACAAGCGGATTTCTTCGTGCCGATCTGAAATAATCACCACAAACTTTTTGATATCCAACCCATTCAGCACCAAATCTACCGTCCGGCTGATAACGATGATGGATATTATGCAGTAGGACGCCAGGTCAAGGTCATTAAACACGAAAACGGCGAAGGAAAGAATAACACCGTCAATAACAATCAATGCCTTGCCCATGGATATCCTGATTCTGCTTTTGAGCAACCGGGCGATTAAATCCGTTCCGCCTGTTGTGGCGCCCCCTTTGATAACAAGAGCCACCCCGAATCCGATAACTCCTCCTCCAAACAGGGCAGAAACAAGTATATCACTGGTCACCAGGGGTTCAGGATTCAGGAACAACAACAAATCAATAAATACGGATCCCAGCACCAGCGAAAGAAAAGTTTTTACTCCAAATCTTTTCCCAATCACTCCCAGCCCCAGCAACAGCAGGGGAATATTGATAAAAAGGGCAATGGTCCCTATGGGAAAGCCTGTCAGATAATTGATAACAATACTTAATCCATAAATCCCGCCCGGGACCAGGTTGTGGGGCACAATAAAAAACACAAATCCGGCGGCAAGAATAAAAGAACCCACCACAACAAGGGCATAATTTTCGAACCACAAGCGGGAGAACAGTTTCTCCTGCAGCGGATATCTTACTTTATATTCCGGTGTTTCCTGTCGTTTGGGCTCCTGAGTTGTCATATGTAAAGGATAAGTGGGTAATGAAGAAAAAAATCCTCTGCAAAGGTAATGTCTTGAAGATAGTATTCAGCAACACACCATAAAAGTGACGCCACCGTGACGCAGGATTCTCCCCGTAACCTATTTGCTTGAAGCCAATTGCTATCTATTGGGGGGCACCTCCTCACAGGAGTTTCCATACCGGGCTTACTGATACTGAGCATGTCCGCTCTGTCTTAAGTAATTTTTACTCAGGGAAGCATCCGAAGAATAAAATGCTAAATCAATATCGTATAAACATCATATGCTTAGTTATACATTGCAGATTTATTATTTCAATTTTACCTTAAAGTGCTATATTTGGTTGGCTATTTATAGTATAAACATTGGCACCTGATTTAACAGAACATATCTCTTGATATACACTATGGAAATTAAAGTTTTACAACCCAAAGATTACTCCAACAAGCAAACATGGAAACGAATCATCCGCTTTTTCCCTGAATACAATCGCATTGATAATGTTTGTAGCCCAGGTGAAAAAGAACTCATGATCCTGGAGAAAGCAGGGCACTTTCCGCCGGAAGAACCAGGGATTGACCAATTGGAAAAATATACTATTTCCTTTTTAAGAAAACATGTTACCCCAGCCGGAAAACTACCCGTTTTGAAATGCAAAAAGCCCGGCAAAACCGGGCTTTTCTTTATTAATAGTCTTAAAACGGGGATTTCAGTCATCCCACAAATCTTCAAAAGCTTCGATGATGTCATCAAGGCGGTCTTCAATTTTTTCTGCCAGGTCTTCGTTGCCATCGGGATCATCTTCGTAAATCTCTATGATGCCATTGCCATTCCCGTCCTGTGCATTGGAAATATCAACACCTCCCTGTGCGGGGTCGAAAAGTGCCTGTACGTCAAAGGTAACCATGATAATGGCGCTTTCTACTTCCGACAAGTCAACAGGGTCTTCAAACTCAATCTCCATCTCAAACTCTTCATCGGTAAAGAAAACAAAAGGAGTTCCATTGATGGTGCCTTTTACGAGGACGGTCTTTTTAAACATTTCTGAAATAGGGTTCTCATTTTTATCAAATTTAAACTCTATTTCATCATAACCAGTCTCAGGCAGGTTTAAATCATTAATCAGGGACACCACCTGACCCTGTCCATCTTTTACCAGGTCAAGTTCAAAGGGTCCTTTGAGTGTGATTTCTGAATAGGTCAGGCCGTTATTATTGTTATCCTCGTCAAACTCAAATTCAATTTCTCCGATATTGATGGTAAAGGTTTCGATAACAACACCATTAAGTGCGGAGCTTTTGGTTTGGGTAGTGGAATTATAAACCCCTTTAAATTTAAGGGCTGTATTGCCATCCTTTAAGGCATCATCCTTTTCGCATGAGGTGTAAATAAATACAAAGGAGAGAAGAAAAAATAAAGGAAATAATTTTTTCAAAGTTTTCATTAGGAGTGAAATTTAGGTTAACAATTTGATTTTGCCTGGCTTCTTGCAGGCTTCTGTTATATTGACGCAGAAAAAGGTTTAATAGTTGGAATGAGGGGGTGATTATTTTCTGAAAATACTGAATTGTTAAAAGAGAAGTTTTTCGAAGGCTTCAAAAATGTCTTCCGGCTTGGTCAAGAGCTGAACAACCAGACCTTCGTTTTTATCAGCAATTTCGGTGCATATTTCTATAATGCCGTTTCTTTGCATTTCTGATACAGTAATATGATCTCTCCAGGCAGATTTCAGAACAAGTTAATATCTTACTTATCATTCTCACAAAATCATCTTTTTTCACAGGTTTTGTAAGATACTCATCCATGCCCATTGCCATGTATTTCTCACGGTCGCCCTCTAAGGCATGGGCGCTTAATCCAACAATTGGCGGCAGACCACCATATTTCTCTTTTAATGTTTTTGTAGCTGTAATGCCGTCCATCACGGGCATCTGAATATCCATAATGATAAGAT
>SLPR01000277.1 GCA_007131895.1 Bacteroidales bacterium
ATAAAACGAGTTCTTTTCATTGTTCAAATTTTTAAGTGTTAACCAAAATATATCAACCAATTTTTCTGCCATTTATTCAATCCGAAAGCTCAATGGTTATCACTTTTAACTTTTTTATTGTTATCTTGCAGAAAAAGCAATCGCAAACTATCAAAAATTCCATCCTCTGCAGCGGATATGAAGCATCCATGATTAACTTTTACACACACAGACTTTCCTGATTTTTCGGGAAGGACGATTATAAGGATTGGAAACGCGCGCCCTGAAAAGACAAGAGATTTCAGCCCATCGGCATCGCCCGGGTATTGTAGGGAACACTCTTCAGGAAGCCCGGAAAGAGCACCTAAAAGCCACCAAATCACAAAACCCACAATACCAACACATTGCGCATCGCAGGCAAATAAACCAGATTTTTAACCAAAAAATCAAATAACCGAAATGTAACTTCTAATAATTTTCTAATCAGATGATAGCAAAATAATCACTATATTTGCACCATCATTTTAAGTATTCACGAAATCCATTGAGATGGAAGCTGAACCTTATTCGAGTATAAGAAGTACTAACCTTCCACTATGATGGCTGCTTTGAGAGCACCCGCATAGTGGGTAAAAACCTCAAAGCTTATGAAAAAGAATGCATTAATCTCCCGGAAGCTTCAAGCTACCCAAAGAATTGACTACATGTTTCTTGTCACCAAAATCTCTGCGACAATATTACTATCCATCCTTATCGCATTTTTCATATAACAGAAACGAGAATGTAAAAGCCGGAATACAGGTTCCGGCTTTTTTTCCAGCTTGAACGCCGGAATTCAGGTCTTACCGCAAAAGCGGCAGCATCAACCCCATTTTACAGCAAATGTTGTTCCCTTCCCTTCCTCCGACTGAACAATCAATTGAGCCTTGTGCAACCTTGCTATTTGTTGCACCAGCGACAACCCGATTCCACTTCCACGGGCATCCCTGCTGTTTTTGCCCCGATAGAAGGGTTTAAAGACTAACTCCTGCTCCTCTTCAGAAATACCGATCCCCTTGTCATTAAACAAGATAGCGGGTTTGCCTTCAGACACCTTCAGGGTTACCTCAACACGCTTGTCGGCTGAAAACTTGCAGGCATTTTCCATCAAATTGACAAACGCTATTTTCAGCAAATATTCATTTCCCCTTACATTGAGAATGCTCTCATCATCAAAATTTTCTTCAAACCCAAGCTCCACATGATAGCCCGGGTTAAGCTTCAAAAGCTCATGGCGTGCATCGAGCAGAACCTCATCAATACGAATATCCCTCATGCTTATTTGCTCGGGTTCATAACTGGCTTTTGCCAGATCAAGCAAGCCCCCTGCTATTTTGGACAATTCCATTGCATCATCATGGATTTTCCCCAACGCCTGCCGGTAATCGTCTGGGTTTCGTTGTTGCGAAAGGGTCAATTCTGCTTCTCCCACAATGGCCGCCAAAGGGGTACGAAGCTCATGAGCAATACTGGAAACAAATTCCTTTTGTGCATCAAACGAGTTTTCTAATCTGTCGAGCATTTCATTGAAGGTAATGGCCAGTTCTGCCAGCTCATCCTTTCCATTGCCTTCACTAAGACGTAACCCCAATTGTGTAGCACTAATTTCCTCTGCCCTGTCAACCATCTTCGATACGGGTTGAAGGGCACGCCAGGCAAAAAATCTGCCTGCGAAAAAGATAATAACCACAG
The DNA here is from genome assembly GCA_007131895.1 of Bacteroidales bacterium. Taxonomy (GTDB): domain Bacteria; phylum Bacteroidota; class Bacteroidia; order Bacteroidales; family UBA7960; genus SKVR01. Next base: position 1,711 of record SLPR01000277.1, read on the forward strand.
CAACCAGCCATGAAAGCAGCAGAATCTGTATAAGGTTGGCAAGTTTGGTATGTCCGTATTCGTCGTAGGCCGCAGCAGTAAGAATATAAGATTCTCCCTGAAAAACATAATGCACTCCTACTACTTCCCATCCTTCCTGGGTAAACCGAATTTCACCTTTTTCCAAAATCTCCCGGATCATCTCAGGAGTCTCTTTCACAAAATCAATCTCCACCGCATCATGGTACAGAAGTGCAAAACCCGGAGTATAAATGGCCACCTCCACCTCATTGATGATTTCCCGATGCTCCATGTAAATGGTTTGCAAAGTTTCTGCCGGCACTCTTGCGCCCAGCAAAACATTGGCCCGGGTTATGGCTTCCTTTTGCAAAAGTCTGTAAAACTCATTTTTGCGATCAACAGATGCCGAAAAATATATAATCAATGCAAAAAGAGCTAGGATGGTTCCGGCGAGTAGGGTAAAGAGAAGAGTGAGTTTTAGTTTTAGTTGCATGGATTATGAATGATGGATTATGAATTATGAATTATGAGTTATGAATGTGGAGTTCAGTGCCTAACCCCTAAAAAACCAGACTCAAGTATTAAGTTGTATTATCTTTTTTTTATTTGCGCTGTTTAGCATTTCTTTGGTTGTTATTATGGCGCTTTTAATGATTTTAAGCAAGGAGGTACCATCATTCCAGATGTCTGAAAACTCGTTTTCGCTTAGAAATTCCGATTCTTTTAGCAGTTCCAACCAATAAAGTGACTCGTCGCATTCTTTCTGAGCAACACCAAGTTTGTGAATAAAATCTTTTGTTGATTCAGCGTTTTGTGCTTCCCTTACCATAGCTCCAATGGCTGTACCACTTCTCAACAATTGTTTAGATAACACAAATTCCTTTTTCGTGATTGTCAAATACTTATACAATTTAACTGTTCTCACGGCAAAAGCAAAGGATTTTATTAGCATGATATTTTTATCTGTATTTTTTGCCATACCCTTAGTTTTACAAACAAATATATTCAGAACTTATAATTCATCTGTCTAAATTTGATTAAGTCGGTTCCCGCTCATGCGGGAGAGCTCGCCAACAATACTCTTACTGCATGTTTTACCATGCTGCAAATTATAATCATCCGCGTGTATGTCAAGATTTTTGTCATGGCTCGGTTCATCATTCATAATTCAACATTCATAATTCATCTCTCACTCCATAACAAACCCCATCCCCGTCCTCGTATGAATGAGCTTACGCTCAAAGGGTTTGTCTACTTTTTTGCGTAGGTAGTTGATGTATACGTCAATGAAGTTGGTTCCGGTATCGAAATGGGTATCCCATACTTTTTCGGCAATTTCGTCTCTGGAGAGAACGCGTTGAGGGTTGCGCACCATAAACTCCAGGAGTTTGAATTCTTTAGGGGTTAGTTTTATTTCCTCATTACTACGGAAGGCTTTTTTGGAATGGGTATCGATGGTGAGATCCGCATAGCTCAGCATATGGGAGGTATCAGCAGTTGCGTTACCCGCCCTTTTGAGTAAGGCCCTGATGCGGGCCAGCAATTCCCTCAGTTCAAAGGGTTTTACCAGGTAATCATCGGCCCCGGCATCAAATCCTTCCACTTTATCGTCGGTGGTACCCAGGGCGGTAAGCATCAGAATTGGAATATGCGGTTTGGAGGCCCTGATTTTACGGCACAGCTCAAGTCCATTTACTCCCGGTAATATGATATCTGATATGAGGAGAGAATAGTCGTTGGACAGGGCCAGTTTTAGTCCCGTCTCTCCATCGTACGCTACTGCTGCGGTAAATTGATTTTCTTCCAACCCCCTCTTGATAATATTGGCCAGACGATGATCGTCTTCTATAATGAGTATTTCCATAATGGTTTGACATAAAAACAATTGGCAACCAAAATTACAAAAATTACACCGGGAAAATATTAGAATTGCATTAGAAAGTTGCTAAGTAACAGAATATGAGGCGGGTTTGATTCTTCATTTTTCAGGGCACCAGAACACTACGGATGGTAACTTCCACCGGGTTGGAAACCAGAAAGGTGCTTACCCTTTCCCCCACATTGTAATCGAGCCGGTTGAGGCTGAAAGTGCCACCAACGTTACTGATGCGCATATTGCCAATACGGAAACTAATCTCAGAAGCTTCGCTGTCAATTTGCGGAGCATGGCCATGTATGGGTAAAAAGGCCATTAACATTAAGGATATAAGCTTGAATAATAAATACATATACTTGATTTTACTTAAAAAAAATCTCGTTGCTTTAACAGTATACACTGGAACAAGTTTAGTGACGAATAAAACATGAGTCTAATCCGAAAACTTGTTTTCGGGAATTGGCTTCGCAGAGCTTCGGTTGCTGGACAACTGACTTTTCAGAGTGGACTCAAACATATAAGATAATCCCGATGGGTCCTGGCTTGGAAATGGTATTAAAAAACAATCATTTTTCTTCACAAAGCAAAAATACAATGGGTAATGGCTGTGGATATTTTAACGGTTTGACATGTCACACCGGGCGTAAAGGCTTTAAAAACCTGAAAAGCAAGACAAGGTTGACGATCACCATTGCCATTTGCAAAGGTAAACGCATAAGAGCAGACCGGAAGATCAATTGTTGGATCATCTCCGCATCAAAAGCCTGGGTTAGTTGGTTGTGCAAAGGCAACATCATCGCCAGCGTTATAATGGTAAATGCAGTAAAGAGCAGTGCATGTGTCAAAAACAAAGTGCGGTCTTTGGGGGAAGCAGTCTTTAGCCACATATACCAGGATAGCATTACAGCAATAGCCATCGGAAACAATAAAACCGGAACAAGCAGTTTCGTCAGGTTTTGATGGTACAACGGAAATTCATTAGCCCCAATCAACAGCCAGGTGCGATAATTTACTTCAATCTCAAGCACAAAAACACCGGCAAGATAAAAATTCAGAAAGAAATAGGCTACAAGCAGATATTTATACATGGATTCAGCTCTTTCGTTCTATAAACAGGTCTTCCAGGCTACAATCCCAACAGGACATTAACCCACATTTGCTATAAGAAGCATCCGCAAAACCATATTGTTCAATCCTTTGCAAGATTAAAACAAAACAAAATCCAGTTTGCTATCCTAAAAATGTTTTTCTGGGGAATAAGCTTCAAGGGAGTTTTTTATCCATTTTAACCCTACATTTGTATTCCCGGAATGTTTTTTCCAAAACCATTGAAAATTCTCACGGACTTATATAACATATAAGACTTACACAACTCCTTTCCCATGCCCGGTCACAATCACTACAGCCCTTTTCTGGCCCGGATTTATGACAAAGTATTGCACTTCCCCATTCTTACCATCCGCAATTCTATTGTAAAAACGATCATAAATGGCGGCGCCAAAAGTGTCATTGATATGTGTTGCGGTACCGGCAACCAAATAACTTATTTGAGAAAAGCGGGCATTAAAGGGGTAATGGGAATTGATATCTCTGACAATATGCTACACCAGGCCTGGCGCAACGGGTTAAAAGATGTTTGTGTAAAAATGGATGCATCAGACACTACATTCCAGGGTAACTCATTTGATGTGGCTATAATGAGTTTCTCACTGCACGAAATGCTTGCAGAAACGGCCCAAAAGGTTTTCCTTGAATCGAAACGTATTGTAAAACCCGGAGGTTTGCTTATCTTGGTGGATTACAGTTTCGATAAACACACCCGACCCCTTGGGCGTTTTTCTGCCCGTGCTTTGGAGAAGTTTGTTGGCGGAGATCATTACCGCAACTTCAAATTCTTTATGGCCAACAATCTGCTGAGTAAATTTGCAGAAGGTCTGGAACTGAAAGAGCAGAAAAGGTTTTTAATTGGGGCTGTGGGGATGTGGGTGTTTATTGCAGACTGAATCGCCCAATCAGCAACAGGTGTGATTTTCACCACGTGTTTCTTCCTCTTTCAGATACCTTTGGGAATTTCAACCAGATGCCAGCAGCTATCAATCCTGCAGCAACTATATAAAAGGGCAAATGTAACGGAGCATAGAAGATACGGATCATAATGATTTGGGTAGTTAGCCATATAGCAAGTACAATACCCTGAAAAACAATCAACTCGGGGTGGTGTCTTGTTTTTTTTATGCTGGCTACAGCAATGAAAATACTCAGCAAACCGTTGAATAACAATAAAATAA
>SLPR01000504.1 GCA_007131895.1 Bacteroidales bacterium
GGATTGCACGCGTTCCAGGGTTGTTTGACCCTGGCTGTTGTAGGAATAGTCAATAATAACAATAGGGATATCGAATGGTTCGTACTGGTATAAATAGAGCGCGTATACCTCTTTCCGGATAAGATTGCCATCGGCATCAAACTGATTGTAGGTCTTTTCCCTCACTTGATCATTTACAAAATAGTGTAGTGAGTCCAGGTTCACTTTCTCCTGACCATTCTTCTCATGTCGGCCCGGCAATTTTTCTTCCTTATCGGACAGATTTAAAAGACTACGGTAATGCTCAATGCGGTGTTGCGGAATTTTCCCCTCCAGATGCAGAAAAGGGGGGTTGGTAACAAAATTCTCTTCCGTCAATTCTGTCAGTTTCTCAAAGGACTCAAGGCTGTTAAGCCCATCATGATGGCACAACTCCTGCGCTGTGGCAAGGCCCGGCACGATCATGTTTATGATCCATGCAGCCAAAAGTAAACGTTTTTTCATGTGATACGGTTTTTATAAATAAAAGAAAAAAAGTGTAGGCCAGTGCGTTAAAAAGAATAACTAAACATAAAATACCGATTTTAAAAAATAAAAAGAATTTCATTTGTTTTAACAAGTCAAGGCTATTTGAAATCATTCTAAATAAGAAGGTTAGAAATTAAATAGTGTCAGTCAGGTGCTTGTTTATTTATCTTTTCAGCAGTTTAATAACCTCCCTGAAATTCCCATGGCAGATAACTACCACGTATATGCACCCTTGTTTAGAAAGTCTGCATCCAGGGTGTGGTCTCCTTCAGTGAATGTTTTTTCAACACCTTCCGGCCGCTCATGTCAAAAATGGAAACTGCAGCCATAGGCAAACCTTTCAGACTCACATGCAGGTTGTGCGATACCGGATTGGGATAGATGCTCACCTGCGGCAGCTCTGTCATTAAAACGGAGGTAACCTGGTCAATGTCTACCTCCACCGTTAGGTTCTGAAAGGCAACAGTGATGGTTCCATGATAAACCAGTCCACCATAAGTAACCATAAAAGAGATATGATTTTCCGGCAACACATCCTCAAAGTTCGCATGTCCTTCATTGCAGGTGTATTGATGTCCATAACCGGTGAGGTAAATCATTGCATCTTCAAGCAGCAGATCTCCTTTTTTAATGATGAAGGCAACATCGTAGGTTGTGGTGCCTGTAGCCACCATGTTGAATACCATATCGAGCTTCCGGTCAATTTTCAATTGCCCCTGCCGGGTGTTGTAGCCTTGCATTTCTATCGTGTAGTCGACTGCCATTTGGTCGGACAGGGCAGCATGGATGAAAATCATGCCTTGCTCATCGGAAACAAAACTTGTTCCCATCATGGTAAGAACAGCTCCTTCCATTGGCTGGCTATGGCACCGCACTTTAATGGTTACCGGGTAGGTGGCATATCCCAGCGTTTTGTAAACGGTTTCCTGATAGAAGGGATTTATCGATTGTTGTTTCTTTATGTTTCCGTAATAATCATGGCTATAAATTCTTGTATTTTGCCATTCAAACTCCTGTTCAAAGCCATTCCAGCTGTGAAACTTCAGGTAGTTTTGGAGGCCATAGCTGTCGTAGGTACTCACCCGCTTGAGACCCCATCCCATCCACAAAAGTGTTTCGGGGTTTTGCTGAGTTCTCCTTTGATCCAGAACCATTCGGTTCATGGCATTGAACCCCTGAATGTTTTCGGTTTGCCGAAACCAGCGGTGATACTGGGTTGACCAGGATTGGTAAAGATCATACGTATTATTGTGGGCATTGTCATACTCAAGGATATGGCGGAAAGCTTTTTGCCAAACCTCTTCTGCCGGTATCCATAACTGATACAATAAACAGGTATAACCTGCAGGATGATCATTCTCGTATTTCCATCGCTCATGGTTGACCCATATTCCATTATATGTATCCCACAATTGCGTAAGAACAAGGGTTTTTTTTCCCGATTCATTTGTTTCATAGGTCCAGAGTCTGTGATTTACATATTCAGCTTCAGGAGTGGGACGTATTTCTGCCAGGACGTAGGTTTGCCAGTGGTTTTCATCGTAATGGTAAGAGTATCTGAACTTTTCCCACCAGCTTTCTTCATGATAATGAAATTCATAATAGAACTCCATATCATCAAGGGCATTATGGATGATATAGATACGCAGGTAGGGATGCCAGTCATCATCAGCAGCAACCCAGAAATAGATGTAAACATCTTCATAGTTTTGCTCATTGTGCCAGCTGGCATAGTCGTATTTTGTCCCTGAGACCCATTCCCCCTGGGCATTGGCGTATAGGAAGTACAGCATATCACTGATGCCGTCGGCAAAGAAAGTGCCCTCCTGTAATTGATAGTTTACCCATTCCTGCCCGGCCCCATTTTGCCTGAGATAATAATATCCCCCGTAAGATGAAACATCATATTCGATGAACCAGCGATATATGTTTTTCAAACCACCCACATTGCTGTCATAGTACTTGTATGAATAGAATGTTTGTCTTCCCGCATGGTCATAATCAAATTCATGCTCATTGTCAACGAAGTATTCAATGTCGGGTAAATTTTCATAAACTAAGTATAAGGTGCGATCCAGTGTTTTTTGGCCCCGACTGTTGTAAATAATCTCCTGAATTCCAATGGGGATATCAAAGGGTTCATACTGGTACAAATCAAGCATGTAAATCTCCGTCCGGATAAGGTTACCATGGGTATCATCGTGATGGTAAGTTTTGCCCTCCAACAGTTCATTCACAAAATGGTGGAGTGAGTCCAGGTCGACTTTCTCCTGCCCGCAAATGCCTTGCAGTCCGGACACTGTATCCTTTCTTTGCGAAGAATGAAAAAGTCTGCGGTAGTGTTCCGGAAGATGATCAGGAACGATTCCTTCCAGATACGCGAAACCCGGTTCGGCAATATCCTTCCCGTACCCGGCATCTGGTAGTGCCCCATCCGGCAGAAAGGGCAACTGTTGTGGATGATAATGGTTGGATTCAGGTGGTGAAGCAAGGCCCGGCACGATCATATATATGACCCATGCAGCCAGGAGTAAGATTTTTTTCATGTGAATTGGTTTATGGCGATGAAAAAAAACTAAACGAAGATAAATATATGCATAAATGCGTTAAAACATAAAAACCCTGCTTCAAATATAAGGATAAATTTTATTAATTTAACCAATTAGCCCTATTTATAATCATTCTATGTAAGGGTGCAGTGATGTCAGTTTGACTCTTCAAAAGGGTAGTGGTTGCTCTTTTTTTGAAAAAGTGTCCGCAAGCGAACGGTGTATGACCTGTATCGTACACTAAAGCACTGTTGTTTTGCTGCTTTTGTCTTGTCCTTCCTTTGTAATGGACACAAAAACAGGCAAATAGGATGTTTGGCACAAAAAATGAAATGATTAGGGCAGATTACAACAACTAAGAAACGTAAAAAATTAACCTCATAAAACCTTACAAAGATGAAAGCACTTACACAAATCACCCTGACCGCAATGATGATAATCATTTTGACCAACGCAACCACTGCAAGCAATTTCAAAACTTTCAGAATGTACCTTTCCGAAGGCAAGAGCATTGAAGTATTAATAAAAGTTGAATCGATGGTAGAAGAAAACCTGCCTGTTATTCACAACATACTCAGGAAACAAAGTCTGCAGGTAGTAAATCAGCCCCATACTCTTCCTGTGAAAGAAGAACAACCGGTTCAGGAAGATATCGTTACTGTTCCCGTAAATAAGAGCTCCGTTTCAAATGTTTACCTGGGAACTTTGGTGAGCGAACTGAGCCGCCCCGAAAAGGAAGTTGATGACCTGGATTTTGATACCCGCGAGGTTTTTGAAAACTACAAAGCAGAAAACAGATATCAACTTACCTCCGAAGAACTGTCCGGTTTTGTAAAAACTGAGCAGGAAATAACAGAGGACCCCGGGTTTATAATGCTCATGCAGATTGTTTCCAGATAATCTCTCCTTCAATAACGGTTCAATGCCACATTTCTAACCACAATCATAATTTCTCTTGCAACCTGAAAACAAAAAATACCTTCTGCTGACCACAGAAGGTGTTTTTTTGATCTTAATGCAATCCCAACCAAACCGTTCAGTTTTATCAGTGAGGGTATGACCCCGCTAAGCGGCATTTTAACTTCGGTGAGCCCCCTTCGGTCGGTTGCAATGCCGCTTTGAACATCGGATAATTTGCAATTATCCATCTGGATAAAGAAAAGAGATAAACGGTTTAGTCTCCAAACATTTTACAATCAAACCCTGTTTATTCGTATCTTTAAACCAGGGTTTGAAAATGCCTGCTACGCCTTTTGGAAAAACTCTTTCCCCGCTAAAAGCATTTCAAACCAGGACTTAAGATTTCTCACTTAACGTTTCACCCATAAACATCATTCTTATGAACAGATTTTTTGTAATACCCCTGATTATGGCTGGATTGTTTATTATGGCCGCGTGTAACAAAGACGATGAAACCTCCGATCGTTTCAGTTTGCTAACTGGGACTGCCTGGTTGTCCGACAGCCTGCTCATCAATGGTGAGGATGCCAGCGGAGCCGGACAGCTGCTGGAAAACTTCCGGGGCACCGCCCACTTCCGGGAAGACTATACCGGAACTTTTGGCAGCTATGAAGGAACCTGGAGCTTTGCCCAAAACGAAACCGAGCTGGTCATCCGCTCCGACAGCCTCCCAATTCCTATGCTGAGCACCAAAATACAGGAGCTTACTCAGCAGTCGCTGAAAGTAACCACTTCATTTCCTGATCTGCAAAATCCCACGGGGGCTGCACTGCAAATCAGGTTAACCTTTAAAGCGGAATAATGCGTCTGGCAAGGTATGCCCTGATTTTTACACTTCATCTGTCCGTTGCTTTTGCGCAGGATGCCGTTGTAAAGGGAACGGTAACGGATGCACAAACCCATGAGCCCTTGCCGGGGGCCAGTGTCCTGTTTGACCGCAACCAGGGAACAGTGAGCGATATGGGTGGGTTTTACCGGTTCAGCCGCCCATCGGGAAAAGTAGTCGTTAGGTTTCAATACATGGGCTACAAAAGCACCGGGCAGGAAATTACTTTGGCTGCAGGTGATACCCTTATCCTGGATATGGCCCTGGAGCCCGACATTACACAAATTGACCAGGTAGTGGTGAGTGCCGGCAGGATAGAGCAAAGGGTAGCAGAATCCACCGTGTCCATGAGCATTATCACCCCGCAACAATATTCCGCGGCCCACATCACCGATAGTCGTGAGCTGATAAACAAAACCCCGGGCATTGAAGTAATAGATGGTCAGGCTGCGGTAAGGGGCGGTAGTGGTTTCAGCTATGGGGCAGGATCACGTGTGCTCACCCTTCTGGACGGATTGCCGGTGCTGGCGGCCGATGCAGGAAGCATCAGATGGCAGTTTCTTCCCCTGGAGAATATCTCACAGATAGAAATCATCAAAGGAGCTTCTTCTGTTTTGTATGGCTCTTCGGCTCTGAATGGAGTCATCAATTTTCGCTCAGCCAGGGCTACTGAAACCGGGCGCACTTCTTTTTTTGTGGAAACCGGCATTTTTGACAGCCCTCCCAACCCTCACTACCAATGGTGGGGCAGTCCCAGGATTTTTAATACGGCATCGCTTTCTCATCTGAAAAAATATGGCAACACCGAATTGGGGGCAGGGTCCTTTGTATCGCTGGATAAAGGGTATCGCCGGCTCAACCATGAAGATACCTACCGGTTCAATGTGAATATCCGCCATGATACTCCTGCCCTGGAGGGGCTGCACCTGGGGGTGAATGCCATTGCCGGCTACACCGACAAACGGGATTTTGTCCTCTGGGAAGATGCCGAAAGGGGTGCTCTCAGGCAGGATGAATCCACTTCCATCAA
>SLPR01000169.1 GCA_007131895.1 Bacteroidales bacterium
CCCGGTGGTAATGCCCCCGGCAGAAAAGGGTATATTGCGACAATTTTCCTTGTTGATCTCTTCCACAATAAATCTCATCTTTTTATGATGAAGCCGGGAACCCCCCAATTGAGGCTGCCATCTTTCACAACCAGGCGCAAGTGTGTTTATTTCTTCGGTTATGTTGGCTGCAGTTAACTCTGCAAACTTATGATTTTCAATAAAAAAGCGGTCTGGTGTGTTTTTCATATACAGGTAAGTCAGTGGACCACTTACTGTTTTTTCCAGAAACACTTTTTGCTCCCGGTTTCTGTAAATTATGGTACGAGAGACATAAGGATTTTCGCCATCTATTTGAAAATACTCCAGCTGGCTGGCCGTGAAAGTGATGACCCTGGAATTAAACTGCATGACAGATACAAAGCCCGGAGTTGCCGGATGGAAAAGAATACTTCCTCTTATTTCGATACCCTCAGTGGTTTTGGCAATGCCCGATTTGTAGGTATCTGCCCGGGTAGAGGTTGAAAAAACAAAAAACAACAATGCCAATACTGACAGGGTTTTAAGATTATTGATGGGTTTGAGACGTATCATAACAAGAGATGTGTTTAGGGGTTTTGTTGCCGGTAGTTCTCTCTGAGGTATTGAGGGTCGAATTCGTAAAATTCATTAGTATATCTAGGATATTGTGAAGGGTAGTATCTACCCGTACCAATGTAAGCTTTACCATCAATGGTAAAAGTTACACAACCCCTTGTATGAATTCCCGGATAAGTTGTTACCCACTTCCATTGATCAAGGATGGGGTCATAAGTATAAATTTCTCTGTTATCACCTTGATCAGACCTACCTAAACCTGCATAACCAACTCCGTCAATTGAGAATCCAATGCCTTCTGCAATGCTCATTGGAAATTCAGATACTTCCGTCCAAGAGTCGTTCAAAAGATTATAACGATATATGGTGTTGGTCAATGATCCTGATAAATGGTCAATTCCGGTCCCCATGTATCCATCATTGTCGATGCCGAACGCAATGGTTAAAGAGATTACTGGGACAGACAAATGAGCGGATGGGTGCCAGGAGTCACTATGAGATTTGTATTCAAAAAAATTGGGGGCATTATCATCATCAGTATTTCCCCCATAGGCAAAGACTCTGTTGTTGGCTTCCAAAGTAGAAATTCGTGTGCTGTTGCTGGGGAAAATGGTTTTTTGCACCCATTCGTTTTCATCAGGCAAAAATTCATAAAGACGGCCGTTAGTCCAGGATGAATGGGTGTGAACAACAAACCCCCTGTTATTTGTGACAAACGTTTTTGAGATTATTGTACTATTATGAAGTAAATTTGCTCTCTTATTCCACGAGTTGGAAGTAGGGTTATATCTCCAAAACTCCTGATTGTAATTGAAACCACCTCCCACATAGCCATAATTGGCAATTGCAAAACTTATTCCGTGAGAAGTTGCCCTGGGGAAATTGCTGATTTGCTTCCATGGGCTCAAAAGATGAAATGGCTCCGGGGTAAGGGTTGCAAAACCATCACTTTTTACAACCAGTTCTTCAATTACTCTGAAGGTTGCCTTTTCCAGGTGCACTATCAACTTCGCTCTTGATAGTTGGAGTATCTGGGTTACAGCATCACCAATAATTACTTCTGTATCATTGCTGAAGTTCTCTCCTGTAATAACAATTGTGTCATTTTCCCAGGCTGTGTAAGTGTTTAGATTCAGTATTACAGGTTTTTGATACTTGAAAGAATCTGTAGCCATTACCTTATGATTGTCAAGTGTAACTGAAAGTATCCCGGCTTCAGAACCCATGCTTGTCGGAACCTTAATAACGATAGAATCAGAGCTGAGACTGAGGATAGGAGCAATGCTTTCATTGATTTTAACTACTGGATTTCTTTCTGAAGAGAATCTGTAACCTTTAATAACCAAAGTGTCTCCCTTAATACCTTCCTTTGGATCATAGTTATAAATCTTGTGACTTGTCCCCTCCAGATCTATGGATATTTGATTGCTCAGGTATATGTTGTGTTCGTCTTTAACGAATGCCTCTACCTTAATGCTTCTGTCTTGTATGTTTAAGTTTATATATCTATGCGTATAATCAATTGAAAATTCTGCCTGACCTATAATCAAGGTGTCAATTCCTAAGTTTCTTTTGTCAATGATAAATCCATAGCTTACCATGTTATGGGTTTGCTGAAGGTTGAGGATGCTGCTGCCTGCAAGAGTTACTCCATCAACATTGTTGTCTGTTGGGTTTTTCAGGATAACGACCGGGAACTCTTTTTCACCGGGGAATTCTAATTCTTCTTTGCAGCCTGAGATCAACAATATCATCAGAAATAACAATAAGTAAAATCTTACCATGGCCAAAAATTGATAGAAACATTAAAAAACAAATTTCTTACTTGATAGTCTGCACCGGCCAGTGTCTGGTAATGGGCGTAACCCCACTCACCTGCGATAAAATTTCGGGGCAGGAAATAGTATTTTACCCCCTGGTTTAGGGTAATTCCTGCAAACCAATCAGGTTGTTGTTGATAATTTTCGAAATATGTGGTGGTGAAAATATTGTCCTGCACCTGAAAAAAGGCAACCTTGTCTGAAAAATTCATTGGATATATGCCACTAAGTCCTAAGGCAATATATGGTTCAACTCTTTTCCATGAATAGGTGTAACGCAATGCGGCATCAAACTGAAGCAGGGAAAAGTCTATCAACACATCCTGAATGTAATTGTCAGTTCCTATCTCGCCAAATGTTGCCATTGAATTTCCTGAGAGATAAGCAAGCCTAATGTCTGCCCCCAGAAAACGGTTGGCATAAAAAGGAAAGTGTGCTGATATAACAGGAGAATAAAAGGATGACTCCAGAGTCCTGCTGTTTATCCTCAGGTTCTGATAGGAACTTTCGGGAAGTAAGAAGCTCAGAAAATTGTATTGAATGCCCGCAGCAACAAAAGGCATTGAAAAATGAGTATTGAGTGCATTTTCATTGTACCGCTCAAAAAAATAAGCCATGGAAGAGCTGGTAAATATCGTTTTTTGATGAGCACAAAAGGAATTTTCGCAAGGGCCGGCAAGGTTACTGATTATTTGACGGTAATTCTTTCTGTCAATACCCTCTGTTTTGTCGGTTTTTATATAAAACCTGTATTTTCCGCGTTTGCTGTGATAAAGTGTGGCCTTTCCCCGTGAGAGTTCTTCCACGAAATAATGCCCATGGCTGCCATTGTCCTTTTCTACTCTCAGGGCGCGGTATGTATTATTGTCTATGGTAACTTCGGTGGCATCTCCTGCCCTGTAAAGCACAAAATCTTCCCCTGGCCTTCTGGCCTGGACTTCTGCAGGCCATGTGGCGGGTTTTTGAATTTCAGCAGAAAAAAGAAGTGTATCTCCAAGCTCTATTGTACCGTTTATAGAACCACTGATAATGCCAAACTGGGATATGCCGGATGAAACTGAAATTAGAACTAAAATTATTGAATAGAAAGTACGCTTCATAGATTCCTTTTAGTAATATTTTGTAAAATTAACAAATTTACAATGCTGCAATTCAATAAATTGGTTTTTAACATTCAGGATTAGTTTGCTGCAATTCATTCCTGCTTTCATAAAAAAAACATGACAAGAACCCGGTTGACTATGTTGAATATGAAAAAAAATACAATTTAATTTGGTTTTTCTATGTTGAATGTTTATTTTTAACTTGTTTAAAGAAATATTTGTGTTATTGATCAACAAAGTATGTTGTTTTAAGAATAGGTTTTGAATTGGAAGCTACCTGATCCCGGGTAGTCTTGTTAAAAATATTTCGGCAATGGAAAGAGGTAACGATGTTCAGATATTGATAACGGATGCACATCGCATGTATGCTGAAGGCCTGAAAACGATGCTTAAAATACAAAGGCGATTGGGAACCCCCCTGGTGGCTACAACTTCGACGCAGGCCCTGCAAATCATTAACGAACAACCTGTTGATCTGCTGATTACCAATGTTCAGCTTAATGGAGTTTCCGGAATCGACCTCACCCGTAAAGTAAAAGAAAAATTCCCCTTTATCAAAGTATTGGCTGTAACACCTGATGAAGAACCAGCTATTTTGTATGAAGTTGCAGATGCAGAAGCCGAAGGGGTAATCCTGAAAAATGCTTGTCCTGAGGAGTTTCTTAAGGCAATTAACCAGGTACTCAATAATCATACTTTTTATGGGAGTTACAGTTTGCCGGGCCTGCTGAGGGGGATGATAAAACCAGCAATTAACGGCAATTTTGTCAACGGCAACGCATTAATGAAAACGGAAACAGAAATTTTGTGTTTGATTGTCAGGGAGTTTACCGATGAGCAAATTGCAGGAATTCTTAAACTGAACCCTTTAACCATTTCCTGGTATCGAAAAATAATTCATTGGAAAACCGGAACAAAAACGCTTGTAGGGCTTTTTCGTTATGCGTTAGAGCATAACCTGGAATAGAATTCCGGAATTTGTAATGCAATATCAAACAAAAGAGCCCGGGCATGGCCGGGCTCTTTTGCTGTTTTCATTGATTTTACAATCATTATCTGGGTCTGCCAGAACGGGCAGGGGTTTGCGAACGGTCAGGCCTGTTAGGCTGATTAGGTCTTTCAGGACGTTGTGGGCGGGCAGTCTGCTGGCGCTGTTGACTACCAGTACCATCCTGCATTCTTTTTTGCTCTCTTTTCTGGATTTTTTCCTGTCGTTTCAATTGCTTTCTTTCTTGTCTTTCAAGTCTTTTCTGATCTCTTTTTGTCAGGGCCTGGTTACTAACAACCTCGCCTTTTCCCGGCCCCCCCGGCACTTCTTTAGCAACGGTGCTTACATCGTTACCATGCTGGTTTGCCTCAATCTGGGTTTGCTCACGATTTTGACGCTGCTCCTGAACTGGCTGCCTGCTTTGACTGAATGCAGCAGTGCTGATTAACAACACGATTACCACACTTGCAAAAATTGTTTTCATGTTTTTATATCTTTAGTTAATTATTGAAACAAATGTATGGTGGCCAAGATGAAGAAATGGTGAATTCATACAGGGATGTTGAAGAAAAAATCTGTTCCTTTACCCTCAATGCTTTTTACTTTGATTTGTATGCCATGAAAATCGGCAATGGTTTTGGAAATAGCCAACCCAATACCTGCTCCGCCTTCTTTGTGTTTTTCGGGGTTTTTAAATCGTGTAAACAGATTTTGAAATTGCATGTCATTCATGCCCGGACCGTTATCGCTGATTTTAACTATGCTAATACCGTGTTGATGATACGTCGATATGCTGATGACTCCATTTCTTTGCGTGTATTTTATGGCGTTGTTCACGATGTTGTAAAACATGTTGAATAGTAAGGATCTGTTGGCTTGCTGTAGTTTTATCTTCAGTTCAAAATTGCTTTTTACTGTAATGTTTTTATCAAGAGCAATAGGGAAGAGTTCTTCATTAACTTCTCCCAGTAATTCATTTACAAAAAAAGTATCTTCTTTCAGGTATTGATGACTTTCCATCCTGGCAATCATTAACAGGGAATTGACCATGGTTTTTAACCTGTGCAGGGTTTTGAGGGCCTCTGTGATTTTTTGCAGGGATTCATTGCTTAAATCCTGCTGCATCATGAGGTTTTCCAGTTTCCCTCTTATTACAGAAATAGGGGTAAGCAATTCGTGCGAAATGTTGGAGGTTGTTTCCTTTTCTTTGCGAAAAAGTTCATTTATTTTTTGCATCAGCTCACTCAGGGTTTGGTTTAGCTGAATAAATTCGGTGGTGGAAGTGTTGATAGGGGTGGCGTCAAATTGTGCAGGGGTGGTCGTTTTTTTTAGTTTTCTACCAATGCGTTCAAGGGGCCTGATGAGAAAAGTGGCAAACGAAATA